>NZ_RZSB01000417.1:0-5364 GCF_004023285.1 Mesorhizobium sp. M2A.F.Ca.ET.067.02.1.1 | reverse complement strand
CGCTCCGATCGCGGCAGACAAGTCCTCCGCGCCCCAGGTCAGGCCGGCGAGCCGCGTGCTTGCCCCGGCATAGCTTGCCGCCGCAAGCACGCCGGACGCGGTTTCGGTGATGATCGGCAGGATTCTTATGGCGCCATCCGGGAGCCCGCTTTCAGCCTCATGCACCCGAAGCTTCGCCGCGAGTTGCTGGACATCCTGCCCGCTGTTCGACTTGGGCAGCATGATGCCGTCGGGCTTCGCAGGGACAAGGGCCGCGAGGTCGCTGTCGGTGAGGCCGGTGGAAAGGTCGTTGACCCGCACATAGACGGCGGGACCTCTCCGGCGCCTTTGGTTCGAGATGAAGCCGGCCGCGACCGCGCGCGCCGCAACCTTGTTCGCGCCGGCGACGGAATCCTCGAGATCGACGATGACGACGTCGGCGCCGGCCTCGAATCCCTTTTCCAGCTTGCGCGCGGAATCGCCGGGCACGAACAGCAGCGAGCGCATCAGACCGCCTTCTTCAGCATCATCGCCTGCCTTGTGCATTTGGCGACAAGAACGTCATTCTGGTTATAGGCGCGATGCTCGAACTCGACGATGCCGCGATCGGGTTTCGACTTGGAATCGCGCACGGAGACGACTGTCGTCTCGACCCGGATGGTGTCGCCGTGGAAGACGGGGTGCGGGAACACCGTTTCCTTCATGCCGAGATTGGCGACCGTTGTGCCGACCGTGATGTCGTTCACCGAAATGCCGATCATCAGGCCCAGCGTGAACAGCGAGTTGACCAACGGCTTGCCCCACTCGGTCTTCGCGGCGAAGTCGAAATCAATGTGCAAAGGCTGCGGGTTGAGCGTCATCACCGAAAACAACATGTTGTCGCTCTCGGTCACAGTTTTCCGCAGCGTGTGGTGGAAGACGTGGCCGACGACAAACTCTTCCAGATAAAGCCCGGCCATGATCGATCTCCCCGCAATTCCATCGCTTGATAGGCGTTGGCTGCGTCTCCATCAAGCCGGTTAAGAAATATGGTGAACCGTTCGTAAACCATTTCCAGCCTACCGTTCACAACGGGGCCGGGGACATTCCGGCAAGGGCGTAGCTGGTCGGCATGGTTGTTTCGCACTTTCTAAAATGGATTGATACGGCAAGGGTTTCCGAGCGTGCCGCCGCCGCGAGCGCGCTGGCGCGAGCCTATATCAATTCCGACCTGCCGTTCGAGGATCGCTGCGCCGCCGAGGCGGCGCTGACGCTGCTTCTGGACGATGCTTCGTCCAAGGTGCGACAGGCGCTTGCCGAGGCGCTGTCGATGAGCCATCACGCGCCGCCGCAGGTGATCAGCGCCCTGGCCGCCGACCAGCCGGAAGTGGCGACGCTGGTGTTGGCGCGTTCGCCGCTGCTTACCGATGCCGATCTCGTCGAGCGCGTCGTCTGCGGCCAGAAGGCGACGCAGGCGCTGATCGCCAACCGCCCGGTGGTCTCGATGTCGCTGGCGGCCGCAATCGCCGAGATCGGCGAACCGGAAGCCTGCGCCGCGCTGGTCGGGAACAGCGGCGCCGAGATTGCTTCGCTGAGTTTCCGCCGCATGGCCGAGCGGCATGGCCACGTGCCGCTGGTGCGCGAGGCGCTGATCGCCGATCGGCGCCTGCCGGCCGACTGCCGCCACATGCTCTTGGTCAAGCTTGGCGAGACCCTGAAAGGATCGCCGCTGGTGCTGGCGATGATGGGCGCGGCGCGCGCCGATCGCGTCATGCGCGATGCCTGCGTGAAGGCCTCGGTGACGCTGATCGAGGGAACGCGCATGGAAGAGCATGCCGCGCTGATCGAGCATCTGAGGCTCCGCGGCGACCTCACCGCCAGCTTCATCATCCGCACCATTGCGCATGGCAAGGTCGACTTCTTCGGCTCGACTTTGGTAGCTTTGGCCCGACAGTCCGAGCAGCGAGTGACGGCGCTTCTCGCCGGCGGGCACGACGTGGCGCTGCAGGCGCTGTTCCGCAGCGCCGGGCTTGCGCCGGCGACGCATGGCATCATCCTGCGCGCGCTGAAAGTCTGGCGCGAGGTCGCCAATGGACGGCGTGTCGCCGGCGTGCAGGAAGTGAGCTGGCTGATGCTGAAGGAACTCGGTGGCCAATCGGCCGAGGGCGATCTTGCCGGGCTGGTCAAGTCGATCCATCTCGACGCGCTGCGCGAAAACGCGCGCGGCCACGCGCTGGCGATTGCAGCTGCCTGACGCCTCAGCCTCGGCCCTTTGCAAAGAAATCCGGATAGTCTTCCATCGCCGCGGCAATGATGCGCAGGGAGGCTGCGATCCGCAGCATTTCGAGCCGATCGCTGCGTTCGCCAATGCTGGCCGCATACTGCCTTGCCACCGCGATGGTCGCGGTCTGCGGCTCGCCCGGCCGCCGGAACAACAATTCGCGCGCCAGGCCGCGCAGAAAATTGCCGATGGATTCGACTGTCTCGCGCGGCAGGGCGGAGTCCAGCTGCGCATGGCGCAGCCGAAGCACCTCCAGTCCGACGGTGACGGCGGCGATGCTGCCGCCGAGAATGGGGTCGCCCCTGCGGCCCGTTCGCTGCACCTGCGGCATCAGCTGGTTGATCCGGTCATAGGCGAGGCTTTCGAAAGCCGAACGCCGAGGTATCCGCTCATGCAGGCAAAGCCGCGCCAGATCCTCGCGCATCGCCTGCGAGATACGCTCCACGGTGACCCAGGGGTCGGCGGGCAGCACGACGATGAAGACGCCGATGGCGATCAGGATGCCGACCAGGATCGAGGCCGAGCCCGCGAAGAACGGCCCGGGATCATAGGTCATCTGCTGATGCGGGCTGAGGAAGGCGAGGAAGTTGATGGCGAAAGCGGTGGCGACGCCGACATGGCGTGGATTGGCCATGCCGAGCGCCGCGGGCACCAGGATCGGCACGACGAAGAGCGTGAACCAGCCGAAGCCGGGCAGCGCCGGCAGCGCGACCTGGCCGACCAGAAAGGCAAAGGGCAACGCGATCAGGGTGCCGGTGAAGAAGCCCCAGGCCGACTGCACGGGATCGGGACGCGTCGCGAACAGGCTGGAGACCACCGCGACGAGGATGACGGTGCCGGCCGCTTCCGACCATTTGGTCGTCAGCCAGAAGACGGCGACGAGCAGCGTCGCGAGCGCGGCGCGCACGGCGTTGCGCCATGCGGCCTGGTAGTCGCGGTGGACGACGAGTGCCGGCTGGCTTCGCTCATTCGATCTCCGGGAGACTGGCGAGCGAAGCGCATCGAGGCCGTCCAGCACCTGTTTCAGCGCTTCGGCAAAATCGCCGGCAATGGTGAGGCGAGTGACGGTGCCCACCTTGTCCTCGGCGGCATTGTTTGTACCGGCATCGTCGGGCAGGGCCGACACCTCCCTGGCCTTGCTCGCGATCGCATCGAGCCGCGCCACCCACGGGCCCGTATCGTCGAGAGCGCCGGGTGTCGCCGCCAGCTCGCCGACAAAGGCTTTCAAGTCGCGTCGCATGGGGATGAGCGCCGCATTCTTCGGCGCGCGGTGGCTGTGCAGCGTGCGCGCCGCCGACAGCGCCCACAGTAGCTGACCGATGGTGCGTCGCACCGGGTGGGCGCGGGGGGCGAAGCTCGGCGCTTCCAGGCGCGCATAGGTGCGCATTTCCGCGAGCGTCTGGGCGTCGGTGATCAGCTTGCGCTGGAGCGCGGCAAGGCTTGCCGGATCGCCGCCGGAAAAGGCGCCGCCGGCATATTCGGCGAGGTCGAGGATGCTGCGCTTCAGCCGCGAGATGATGGCGTCGGCCGCGAGCTTGGGCAGGATCAGCCGGCTGGTGACGCCGGCGCAGACGATCCCAATCACGATCTCCGCGCAGCGCGCGATGGCGAGGTCGACAACGACGATCGGCTGGCCGAGCGCCGGCAGGCTGATGATCATCGCCGTGTAGCCGGCAAGCGCCGCGCCATAGGCCTCCGGGTTGCGCAGCAGCGAGGATACGAGCGTGCAGACGCCGATCCAGAGCGCCAGGAGTGTGACCAGCAGCCAGGGATTGGCGCCGGACAGGGATGTTATGCCGATCGCAGCCAGGCCGCCGGCCAGCGTCCCGAGCAGCCGATAGAAGCCCTTCGCCAGCACCATTCCGGCCACCGGCTGGGCGACGATGAAAACCGTCATCATCGCCCATTGCGGATGGTCCAGCTTCAGCGCGTAGGCAACAAGCAGCGCGATCAGCCCGGCCGAAACCGTGCGCAGGGCAAAGATCCAGTCCGAACGGGTCGGCTGCGTCAGACCGTTTAACGATGTCTCGACAAGCTCTTTCAGACGCGTCCAGGTCACATTCGTCTCCGTACAGGAGTCTTTATGGACCCTTCCGCGATCAGATATCCAGCACGTCGGGCTCGGCGAATTCGGCGCGCTCCTGGATGAAGCGGAAACGCGCTTCAGGCTTGGTGCCCATCAGCGCGTCGACGGCATCCTTGGTGGCCTGCTCGGCGTCGATCACATCGACCCGCAGAAGAGTGCGCTTCTTCGGATCCATCGTGGTCTCCTTGAGCTGCGAGGCCATCATCTCGCCCAGGCCCTTGAAGCGGCCGATCTCGACCTTGCCGCGCCCGGTGAACTCGGTACGCAGCAATTCGTCCTTGTGCGCGTCGTCGCGGGCGTAGCCGACCTTGCCGCCCTGCCGGATCGAATAGAGTGGCGGCACGGCCATGTAGAGATGGCCGCCGCGGATCAGGTTCGGCATCTCCTGATAGAAGAAGGTGATCAACAGCGAGGCGATGTGCGCCCCATCGACGTCGGCGTCGGTCATGATGATCACGCGGTCGTAGCGCAGGTCCTCGTCGCGGTATTTCGAGCGCGTGCCGCAGCCGAGCGCCTGGATGAGGTCGGAAATCTGCTGGTTGGCGGCAAGCTTGTCGTTGCCGGCGCTGGCGACGTTGAGGATCTTGCCGCGCAGCGGCAGCACCGCCTGGCTGGCGCGGTCGCGCGCCTGCTTGGCCGAGCCGCCGGCCGAGTCGCCCTCGACGATGAAGATCTCGGCGCCGGCGGCCGCATTTTGCGTGCAATCGGCGAGCTTGCCCGGAAGGCGCAGCTTGCGCACCGCGCTCTTGCGCGAGACTTCCTTTTCCTGGCGGCGGCGCACACGCTCGTCGGCGCGCGCGATGACCCATTCGAGAAGCTTCGAGGCTTCCTGCGGATTGTCGGCAAGCCAATGGTCGAATGGGTCGCGGATGGCGTTTTCGACGATGCGCATCGCCTCGATGGTCGCCAGCCTGTCCTTGGTCTGGCCGACGAATTCCGGCTCGCGGATGAACACCGACAGCATGCCGGCGGCCGAGATCATCACGTCCTCGGTGGTGATGATAGAGGCGCGCTTATTGCCGATCAGGTCGGCATAGGC
>NZ_RZSB01000416.1:0-5371 GCF_004023285.1 Mesorhizobium sp. M2A.F.Ca.ET.067.02.1.1 | reverse complement strand
GCCTTGCGCGAAGCGATCAGGGCGCCGGGCGGCTATCCGGGCACCACGGCGCCGACGATCTCCTTCGCCGAGAAGAAGGGCTATCCGGTCAAGACGGTGCCGGTGATGGGCTTTGCCGACGGCAAGCGGGTGCTGATCACCGACACGCCGCCGACCTTCGTTCCGGCGCTGAACTAAGCGGGGCGGGAACAGGTGCTTAAGGTCGAGAAGCTTGTCGTGCGCTATGGCGCCGTCATGGCGGTGCGCGAGCTGTCGTTGGAAGTCGGGCAGGGCGAGCTGGTCGCCCTGCTCGGACCCAACGGCGCCGGCAAGAGCTCGACCATCAACGCGCTGACCGGGCTGGTCACGCCGGCTTCGGGGCGTATCGTGCTTGACGGCAAGGACATCTCGCATGTCCGCACCGAGGACCGCATCCGCGCCGGGCTGACCTCGACGCCGGAAGGCCGGCACATCTTTGCCAATCTCAGCGTCGGCGAGAACCTGCGGCTGGGGGCGGCGACACGGCGCGACCCTGCCGGGGTGCGCCAGGACATCGAGCGGTTCCTGTCGCTGTTCCCGGTGCTTTCCGAGCGCTACGGCCAGGCGGCGGGCACGCTTTCGGGCGGCGAGCAGCAGATGCTGGCGATCGCCCGGTCGCTGATGTCGCGGCCGAAGCTGTTGCTGCTCGACGAGCCGTCGCTGGGGCTCGCGCCCAAGATCGTGGCGCGCATCTTCGATTTCATCGGCGAACTCAAGGCGCAAGGATTGACGCTGCTGGTGGTCGAGCAGAACGCCAAGCAGGCGCTGCGCTTTGCCGACCGCGTCTATGTCGTGAGCTCGGGCACGCTGCGCTATGACGGACCGCCGGCCAGGCTCGCCGACGAGCACGGCCTGTTCAACCTCTATATCGGCGGGTAGGCGGCGACATGGATTATGCTCTGCAGCAACTCCTCAACGCGCTCGCCTTCGGCGCGGAATATTCGCTGGTGGCGCTCGGGCTGGCCGTCGTCTTCTCGATCATGGGGCTGGTGAATTTCGCGCATGGCGAGATCATCGGCGTCTCCGCCTACAGCGTGTTCGTGGCTGCCGCGCTGGGGCTGACCTCGCCCTTCGTCGCGGTCCTGCTCGCCGTCGGCATGGCGGCGCTGGCGGCGGTGGTGTTCGAGCGCGTCGCCTTCCGGCCGGTGCGCTACGCGCCGACCACGACCGGGCTGCTCACCGCCTTCGGTGTGTCGATCGTGGTGCAGAACCTTTTCATGCTTCTGATCTCGCCCAAGCCGCAGTCGGTCTCGGTCCTCAACGGCTTGAACCAGATGTGGTTCTTCGGGCCCTTCGCTGTCTCCTCGCTGCAGGTGATGGAGCTGATCGTGTCGGGTCTGACCATCCTGGCGCTGGTGCTCTTCCTCAACCGCTCGACGCTTGGCCTCGCCATCCGCGCCGCCTCGCGCGACTTCGCCACGGTGCGGCTGATGGGGATCAAGGCAAACCGAGTGATTGCCACGGCGTTTGCGATTTCCGGCGCGCTGGCGGGCATCGCCGCCGTCTTCATCCTGGCGCGGCGCGGCAGCGTCTCGCCCGATCTCGGCTTCGGCCTGGTGCTGAAGGCCTTCGTTGCCTGCGTCATCGGGGGCTTCGGCTCGCTGCCGGGTGCGGCGGTCGGCGGCATGCTGCTCGGCTTCATCGAAGTCGGCCTGCTTGTCGCGCTGCCGCAGGAATATGCGGGCTTCCGGGATGCGCTCACCTACGCGATCATCGTCGCACTGCTCGTCTACCGCCCGGAAGGCCTGCTCGGCCAGCGTATCGAACTCGGCGATAAGGAGATCTGACATGGCAGGCTCCGAATTGTCGCAAGCAGTCGAACAGATGGCGGCTCCGGTGGGCACAGCGCAGCCCGGCAATGCGGTTGTCCGCTCGCTGGTCGGCGGGCTGGTTACCGCGCTGCCGGTGCTGTTGATCGGCCTCCTGGTGCTGAATTTCGCGCCGACCTACTACACCTTCCTGGCGCTCGGCGCCTTCGTGAACCTAATCGTGGTGGTCGGGCTGCAGGTGTTCATGGGCAATTCCAACATCGCCAATCTCGGCCACAGCGCCTTTGTCGGGCTCGGCGCCTATGGCGTCGCCATCCTGTCGACGCCGCTTGCCATGAAGAAGCTGTCGATCCCCAACGCGCCGTTCGGTTTTGCGACGCTGGAGCTCGACCCGGTTTCGTCGGCGCTCATCGCGCTTTTGGTCGTCGGCATCGTGGCGCTGGTCAGCGGCAAGGTGATCAGCCGGCTGTCGGGGGTCGCCGCGACCATTGTCAGCCTGGCGCTGCTGATCATCGTCCATTCGGTGTTCCTCAACTGGACCGACCTGTTCAAGGGCAACCAGGCTTTCTTCGGCATTCCGAAAGTCGTCGGCCTGCCCTGGATGCTGGTCTTCGCGGTGCTGGCGATCGTGGCGGCGCGGCTGTTCAAGGACAGCCGCTGGGGCCTGCAGCTGCGAGCCAGCGCGCAGAGCCCGCAGGCTGCCGCGGCACTCGGCATCGATGCGAAAAAGCTGCGGCTGATGTCATGGGTGCTGTCGGCGCTGATCTGCGGCCTTGCCGGCGTGCTCTATGCCTATTTCGCCGGCACGATCAGCCCGAAACTTTTCTACTTCCAGATGATCTTCAACACGCTGGCGATGCTGATCCTTGGCGGCATGGCGACGGTGACCGGGGCGGTGACCGGCGTCATCGTGCTTTCGATCGGGCTGGAATTCATCCGCAGCATCGAGTCCGGCGTGAGCGTCGCGGGTATCCAAATGCCGCAGCTGCTTGGACTGTCGGGCGTGGCGCTCGGCGTGGTCATCGTGCTTTGCATGGCGTTCCGGCCAAGCGGCATCAGCGGCCGGCATGAGCTCGATGAGCTTGTGTCGCTTCTTTTCCGGCGCAATGACAGATAGCGTCGTCATTTCCTGGTGGAGGGTTGAACGTGGAATTTGAGGACAGGGTGGCGGCGTATGCGCCGAAGCTCGAAGCGTTGCAGGCCGAACTCGCATCGCGCGGCGTCGAGTTCGTCGAGGTGCATACGGTCGATACGTCGGGCGTAGTGCGCTCCAAGATCGCGCCGCTGAAGCTCTCGACCTCGGGCGAATCGATCAATGCCATCCTCTATTGCGTCACCCATGGCGACGGCCAGCCGATGGGCGACGTCGCCTTCGCGTCGCCAAGCGCAAATGAGGAGAACGGCTTTCCCAACATCAAGGGCATCATCGACCCGGACACGGTGGTGCAGCATGGCTGGAAGCCGAAATTCGCTTCCGCCATCACGCGCTCCTACATGCTCGACGGCGCGCCTTGCGCCTACGATCCGCGCAACGTCCTCGCCCGTGTCGAGGAGCGCGCGCGGGCGCTCGGCTACGAGCCGAAATTCGCCCTCGAATACGAGTTCGGCATTTTCCACGCCGACCACGATCTGATGCGCGCCGGCCGCTATCGCGAGCTGAAGCCGTGGGGCCATTCACTGATCAACTACGACCTCGTGCGCAGCGGCGAGTACCAGGATTTCGCCGCCGAGTTCATCACGCGCATGAAGAGCATCGACATCGGCGTCGCATCGCTGGTCACCGAATATGGCTACGGCATGTATGAATATGCGCTGACGCCGAAGAGCGCCCTGGCGGCGGCGGATGCCGCGATGCGCGCCAAGCTGCATCTGCGCGAGCTGTGCGCCGAGCGTGGGCTGGTCGCCACCTTCATGACGCGCTTCCAGCCGCCCGGCAAGGAAAGCGCCTGCGGCGCGCACCACCATGTCAGCCTGTGGCAGGACGGCAAGCCTGCCTTCGCGGCCGGCCCGAACCGGTTGACGCCGGTCGCCGAGAAATTCCTCGCCGGCGTGCTCAACCGCATGCAGGAGACGCATATTTTCTTCCGGCCGACCGTCAATTCCTACCGCCGCTTCGATCGCGGCGCGTGGTCGCCGGAAGACGTCGCCTGGGGGTTCGAGAACCGCACTGCGCCGATTCGCGCCATCACCACGCCGAACGATGCCGCGTGCCGGTTCGAGCACCGAGCGCCCGGCGCCGACGTCAATTCTTACCTGTCGATCGCCGCGATCCTGGCGGCAGGCTGCGAAGGCATCGAGAAGAACCTGCCGCTCGAGCCACCGGTGACGAGCAACCTTGCCAATCTCGACAAGCCGAAGCTGCCGCGCACGCTGAACGCGTCCATTGAGGCCTTCGCCGGATCCGATTTCTGCGCCGAGGCTTTCGGCGAGGCGTTCCGCGACAATTATGCCGAGAGCCGCCGCGCCGAGCAGGCGGCCTTCGATGCCTGGCAGGCGTCGCATATCACCGACTTCGAATGGCAGCGCTATTTCGCAAGCTGAGCCAGCAAACCATAGGCGCGTTAGAACCCGGCGATCAGTTCCGCTGATCGCTGGGTCAAGCGAATTGGTGTGACAAGCGGGGCGACGCTCCCTACATGAGGCCGCTCAAGGAGCGGCGCATGGTAACGGAAGCAATCTCTGAGAGCAGAACCGGCGGCGATTTCTGGGATGGCGTGCGATTGTCGATGCCGGTCGTGGTCGCTTCTGCGCCGTTCGCGATCTTGTTCGGCGCGATCTCCGTCGACAATGGTTTCTCGGTGCTTGAGGCGTTCCTTATGAGCGCCATGATCTATAGCGGCGCCAGCCAGATGGTCGGCATCGAATTGTTCGGCCAGCATGTCGCGCCGTGGCTGATCGTGCTGTCGATCTTCGCGGTGAATTTCCGACACGTGCTCTATTCCGCCGGCATCGGCCGCCGCATCGCGCATTGGCCATTGCTGCAGCAGGCGCTGGGCTATTTCATCCTCACCGACCCGCAATTTGCGGTGGCGGAGGCGAGGGCCGTGTCGGGCAAGCCAGTCGGGTTCGTCTGGTATCTTGGACTTGGCCTGCCGGTCTACGTGTTTTGGGTCATCGAAAGCGGGTTGGGCGCGGTGTTCGGCAAGCTCATTCCGGATACCCATGCGTTGGGCATCGATTTCCTGCTGCCGATCTATTTTCTCGGCCTCGTCCTCGGTTTCCGCAAGCGGCCGCTATGGCTGCCCGTCGTCGCCGCAAGCGCGGCCGCATCGATCATCGCCTACAAGACGGTCGGCTCTCCCTGGCATGTTTCGATCGGTGCGATCGCCGGCGTGCTGCTGGCGGTGATCCTGCCGCCGCATCACAGCGGAATAGGGGAGCGGCCGTGAGCACGACCTTCTGGATCATCCTTGCCGGCGCGATCGCCACCTATCTGACCCGGGTCGGCGGCCACCTCGTCATCTCGCGCTTCGAGAATATCCACCCGCGCGTCGAGGCGGGGCTGAACGCCGTGCCGGCCGCGGTGCTGACGACGCTGGGCGCGCCGGCAGTGCTTGGCGCCGGGCCCGCCGAATGGGCGGCGC
>NZ_RZSB01000415.1:0-5383 GCF_004023285.1 Mesorhizobium sp. M2A.F.Ca.ET.067.02.1.1 | reverse complement strand
CTTCATGGCGACGCTGCCTATCGACGAGACTTTTACCGTGAAATCGATGCCGCACTGTCCCTCATGGATCGGCTGGACGTCCTGATAGACGACGCCCATCCGCTTCAGCTCGTTGCGGCAGTCGATCTCGCTGGCCGGCATCTGCTCGAGAGGCGACATCGGCTCGTCCATGCGCGGATAGGCGGCCTGGGTCATATAGGGGTTGGAGGGAACGAGGCGCTGCATGCCGGAATATTGCGGCGCGTCGGGCTGTGGCACGGCCGCCGTCTGGCTGCCGACATCGACGGCGGGCTGCAGCGCAAAGACGTCGCCCGTGGTACAGGCCGATATCGTCGCGATGGCGCCGGCGGCCAGCCCGGCGATCGCGATTCGCGCGCACTTGTTTCGTTGCGCCGCCATCAGCGCAGCGCCAAGTCTTCGAGCCATTGAAAGGCGTCCTTGTCCCCGAATGGCACAAGGTTAACCCTCAACAGTAAAGGAAAGATCAGCGCCGGCATTCATGCCTGGGGCGGAATTGCGGCGCTGTTCTTGCCGGGACGTGACCGAAACTTCCGGAATTGTGGCTATTGGCAGAAGGTGCCGCCGTGACGTCGCGGTTCCAGGTCGAGATGGAAATGCAGCGCGTGGTCGGCGTCGGCGCCCGGCCCAAGCACCGTCTTGAACGGTCCGCAGGCAGCCTTGCGCACCGCGTCGAGGAACTTCGCATCTTTTTCAGGAGGCGCCGGCCCGACCTCGATCCTGCTTCCGTCCGACAAGGTGAAGCTCGCAATATCGACCGCGTTGCCAAAGGCGTGTTCCGACAGTTTGCGGGTGCCGTTGCGCGGGCGGCAGACGAAGGCCGAGGCCTGGTTGACCGCCTTCAAATCGGCGCCGCGTTCGGCCTTTGCCGTGGGCTGGACGACATCGGCCATGAAGCGAGCCGTTGCCTCGGCCATCGGGCAATTGAGCTCGGTGCCGGGACTGACGCTGATGGACTTGCCGAGCGTCTTCAAAACTATCGGATAGGGGATAGAGCAGCCGATTTGCGCGTCGTGCTCGGCCTTGTGCTCCTCGAACTCGACGCCAAGCGTCCTTAGCCGCTCGCGACACGCGGTTTCCTCGGCCGGCATCTCGTCGGCCGGCACATCGGCCGAGCGGGGATCGGGAAGCATCTTTTCCTCGCCGGCATCGGCCGGTTTTTCCGGCGGTTGCGGCGCGGTTTCCGGCGGCTCCGGCTCCAGTTCGGCGGGTTTTTCGGTCGGCGTGGGGACAATCTCCGGCGTTTGCGGATCGGGCTCCGCCCGTGCCCCAGACTGAGCGCCCTTCGAGCGCGGCGGATGGGCGTCCCATTTCGGATGCGACTTCTCCTGGTTCAGGAAGTCGTCGTCGCTGTCGAGGCGGCTTTTGCCTTGCCCGGACTTCTGGGCGCGGTTTTCCATATCCTGAGGACGTGCCCCTGGCGCCGGTGTCGTTTGCGGCGTCTCCGGTACCGGAGCGGCGCTCTCGCTGGCTGGCGGCAGGTGTCTCTTGTGCCGGTGATGATGCTTGGCGGCCGTGGCCGGCGTTATCAGCAGGGCTGCCGCCGCCAAAGGCAACGCCAATCTGCACAATCCGGAAATGCTCAGCGTTGCCATCGCCCCGAAACGGCAATCGCGTCGCGAAGTTGCCTGCACCGCCGGCCTTGCCGATCACAATCGGTTACCGGCGCGTTACGCGCCTATGGCTTCAAGGCCTTCCTCCAGCCAGTCGGCAAGCATCGGCAGGCCGAGCAGGTATTTGGCCGTGCGCTTCCTTGGGCGCTCCCTGGCGGCAGCCACCGCGTCAGCCCATTCGGATGCGTCATAGTCGCCGCGCCCGACCCAGGCGAGCGCGATCAGTTCGGCCGCTTCGTCGATGTTGAGATCGTTGATCAGTTCGCGGAATTCTTCCTCGGTGAGGTCTTCCGAGGCTTCCTCGACAAGGCCGTCATGGTGATGGCTGGCATGCGCGTCGCCGTCGAACTCGACCTCGTGCTCGGCGCCGTCGTCATAGTCCTCGTTGACGGCGGCGCTCAGCGCCTTGGCCTTGAGGATGAACAGGCGCACCGTGTCCGGGTCGATGGAAAGCTCCCATTCTTTCTCGAGGCGCTGCTGCACGGTCCTTCTCCACGTGATGCGCGTGGCCCGATGATAGCGGATTTGCAGCGCGCGTCACGCCCGGAGGCAAGGCTCTCCTTCGGGCCGTCCAAAATAGTTCGGCCGATGACGGCTTTTCGGGATGAAAGCGGATCGGGCCGGCGTTAGTCTGCCATTGTCACGCTCACGGAGGCATCGATGCGCAGACGATTGCTTGTTCAAGTCATGGCTATTGCGGCGCTGCCGCTGTTCGTCGCCCCGGCTTTTGCGGCCGGTGAAGGTGGCGGAAGCGGTCAAACCACTACCCAGTGCAAGAAGGGCGAAGTCTGGGACAAGAAGAAGAACAAATGCGTGAAGCCGCAATATGGCATGCTGGATGACGACAGCATCTACGAGGCCGGCCACGATCTGGCGATGGCCGGGCGCTATGACGAGGCGATCTCGGTGCTGACGCTCGCCGCCAACAAGCAGGATCCGCGCATCCTCAACTATCTCGGCTATTCGCATCGCCATTCTGGCCGCGTCACGGTCGGCCTCGGCTATTACGAGGAAGCGCTGCGCATCGACCCGAACTACACGCTTGTGCGCGAATATCTCGGCGAAGCGCATCTTCAGATTGGCGATCTCGCCGGCGCTCAGGAACAGCTCAAGGAAATCGAAAAGCGGACCGGCACGGGCTCGCGCGAATACGGCATGCTGTCCGAGCAGATCGATCATTTCCTGCGGAGCTGAACAGGGCTTCAAGCTCTTCGGGCAGGCTGCGAGCAATCGTAGCCGGATTTTTGTTGTTCGCCATCAACCGGCATCCGCGAAAGCGGTGATCATTTCGCCGAACTTCATTTTTGCACGTGAAAATCGCGCCAAGATCGCTATATTCAGGGAAATTGTGGTGAAACGGTTCCGTTAGCCCGAGGCTGCCGGACCGTTTTCTTTTTGTACCCATTTGACAAGGCTGCTCCCGACAAGCGGGGGTGGCGGCAGGAAAGGTCAGGCATATGATCAAGGTCCCGATGACAGGCGAGGGGTTCGCGTCATTGAAGGAAGAACTGCGTTGGCGCCAGCAAGAGGAGCGTCCGCGTATCATCGAGGCGATCTCCGAAGCGCGCTCGCATGGCGACCTGTCCGAAAATGCCGAATATCACGCGGCCAAGGAGTCGCAGAGCCACAATGAAGGCCGCATCAACGAGCTCGAGGATCTGATCGCGCGCGCCGAGGTCATCGACGTCTCCAAGCTTTCCGGCGACAAGGTGAAGTTCGGCGCGACCGTCGTGCTTGTCGACGAGGACACCGAGGAAAAGAAGACCTACCAGATCGTCGGCGACCAGGAAGCGGACGTGAAGTCCGGCCGCATCTCGATCTCCTCGCCGATCGCGCGTGCGCTGATCGGCAAGGAAGTCGGCGACGCCATCGAGGTGAACGCTCCCGGCGGCGCCCGGGGATATGAGATCGTTCAGGTGCAATTTATTTAGTGCGCTTCGCCAGATTGGGATGACGTTTCATTGAATTGTCATCCTGATCCAACTCTTTGTTGGAACATGATCTTTCGGTTCTCACTTTTCGAGATCATGTCCTGGCGTCGATTTCTGAGCTACCACGGCTCGCTGCGGATCCATTGCAAACGTTCGGAATTGGCTGAAGCCTCCGTGACGTCGTCATCCTCGGGTCTGCGCCGCGTCGCTTCGCTCCTTGCTCCGCCCGTGGATGACGAAGCAGCCGCGGTCTAAGCTGGCGCGTTTGATCTGAGCGCCAGCAGCCACTCAGCCTCGGCCATCACCTCAGCCGGCGTGATCTTGCCGCCGGGCGGCGCAAGCAAGGTCGATGCAAACTTTCCGCGCGGGCCGGTGAGACCGGGCTCCGTCGCCAGGAAGATGGCGACGGTCGGGAGGCCGAAGGCGCTGGTGAGGTGGGTGAGGCCGGTGTCGGCGCCGATGACGAGCGTCGAGCGGCCGAGGATCGCGGCGACGTCCGCGAGCGGCGATTTCGCAACCAGCAACGTCTTTGGCACGGCACCGGCGATGGCCTCCGCCACCTTCTTTTCCGCCTCATTCGACCATGTGACCACTGGCGTGAATTGCCGGTCGGCCAGCTCGCGCGCGGTTCCGATCCAGTCCTCGGCCGGCCATTTCTTGTCCTCGCGGCTGGTGCCGTGGAGCAGGAAAGCGGTTTTGCCTTCAACGCCGGGTAGCGCGCCCGCTGGCGGCACGATGCCGGACTCGAGCGCCGACAGGTCAGGCTGGTAGCCCAGCGCCAGGCCGAACAGCCGCCTGGTGCGCTCGATGGCATGCAGATCGCGCGGCACGGCGTATTTGCGCTGATAGAACAGCGTCGCCGAAGGCTCACGGGCGCTGGCGCGGTCGAAGCCGGCAATCGGCGCGCCGGCCTGGATGGCGACCAACGCCGATTTCAGCAAGCCTTGCGCGTCGATGACGAGGTCGTAGCGGGAGGCACGGAACGCTCGGCGCAAGCCGGCCATCTCGCGCCATGTGCCGCCGTCGAAAAGCCTCTTGCGCCAGCGCCGGACCGCCACTTTGTGGATCACTCCAATCGCCGGATGCAGCGCCACGATGCCGGCAAACGGCTCCTCCACGCACCAGTCGAAGCTGATATCGGGGCGGTTGCGCACCGCGTCCTCGACGGCCGGAAAGGTGTGAATGACATCGCCCATCGACGATGTCTTGACGATCAGCACTTTCATGCGGCCGCCGGAACCTTGAGCAGGCGGTCGGCCGCGGCAGTGACACGGGCGACATCAAGGGTCTTGAGGCAGTTGAGATGCCCGAGCGGGCACACTTTCTTGTGACAGGGCGAGCAGGACAGATGCAGCCAGATCAGTTCGGAGCGCTCGCTGAGCGGCGGCGTGTTTTCCGGCGACGTCGAACCATAGACGGCCACGATCGGCGTGTTTACGGCGGCCGCGACATGCATCAGCCCGCTGTCGTTCGAGACCGCAAGCTTTGCCGCGGCGATCAGGTCGATGGCGTCCTCCAGCCGCGTCTTGCCGGCAAGGTCGATGGCGCCGGGCGCGAGTGTCGCGATCTCGCCGGTCACGCCGGCATCGTTCTTCGAGCCGAGCAGCACGACGCCCAGACCCTTTGCCATCATGTTCCGGGCAAGCCCGGCATAGTGATCGCTCGGCCAGCGTTTTGCCGGGCCGAACTCGGCGCCGGGCATGAGCGCCACAAATTTCCTTCCCGTCAGCCCGAACCGCGCCAGCAGATCGGCTTGGTTGGCCTTGTCGACGGTAAGCTTCGGCGCGCGAAACGTGCCGCCGCGCGCGAGGCCGAAATAGG
>NZ_RZSB01000414.1:0-5388 GCF_004023285.1 Mesorhizobium sp. M2A.F.Ca.ET.067.02.1.1 | reverse complement strand
AGAAAAGCTAAAGCGGTATCGACAATTTCTCCATTGCCGCGTCCGCCGGGCGTGGTTTGAGGCCATGCATTCCTCGCATATGTTTTGAACCATGCTGCCGCTGATTGCCCTTTTCCTTGCCGCCTTCGCTTTTGGCACCACCGAATTCGTCATCGCCGGCGTGCTGCCGGAGGTGGCGCAAGGTCTCGGCGTTTCGGTGCCGACCGCCGGCTATCTCGTCTCCGGCTATGCCTGCGGCATTGCCATCGGTGGCCCTTTGCTGGCGCTCATGACCAGCAAAGTCTCGCGCAAGGCGCTGCTGATCGGACTGACGATCGCTTTCACACTCGGCCAGGTGGCCTGCGCGCTGGCGCCCGATTTCACCGCGATGCTTCTGCTGCGCGTCGCGACCGCGGTGGCGCATGGCTGTTATTTCGGCGTCGCCATGGTAGTTGCGGTCAGCCTAGTGCGGGAGGACCAGCGCGGCCGGGCGGTCGCGGTGATCCTCTCGGGGCTGACGGTTTCCAACGTCATCGGCGTGCCCGCCGGCACCGCGATCGGCAGTCTGTGGGGTTGGCGCGCGACCTTCTGGGTGATGGGCGTTCTCGGCATCATCGCGATCGTCGCGATGCTGGCGCTGTTGCCGCGAACGGCGGGCGCCGCCAGCCGCCCCGCCGGGCTGGCGCGCGAAGTTCGCGTGCTTGGCCGCCAGCAGGTCTGGACCTCGCTGATCCTTATGCTGATGCTGATGATCGGCCAGTTTGCGCCGTTCACCTACATCACGCCAATGCTGCTCGAAGTGACCGGCCTCGACGAGAGCCTGATCCCTTGGGTGCTTTTGCTCAACGGCGTCGGCGCCACGATCGGCGTCCTGGTCGGCGGCAAGCTCGCCGACTGGAAGCTGATGCCCTCGCTGATCGTCATGCTCGCCCTGCAGGCGGTGGCGCTCGGCGTTATCCATCTGGTGAGCCCCTACCCGGTGCCGATGATCGTCGCCATCGTCATCTGGGGCGGTCTGAATTTCGCCATCGGCGCGCCGATCCAGACGCGCATCCTGGCCTGGACGGCCGATGCCTCCAACCTCGCTTCCGCGCTGATCCCATCTGGCTTCAATGTCGGCATCGCGCTCGCCGCGTCGCTGGGTGCTGCGATGCTCAATGCCGGCTACGGCTATCGCAGCCTGCCGCTCGCCGGCGCCCTGGCCATGCTGGTGGCGGTGGTGGTGGCCGTCGGCTCGCAAGCCTGGGAATGGCGCAGCCGCGCGACGCCGCCGCTGCCGGCGGCGGCCGAGTAACGGGCCGCGCCAAGCCACGTTTGCTGCTTCAGACCTTCGGTCGCGAGGAGTCCGGCACTCCCGAAAGGATGGAAGCGAGGCTTTCAAGACCTTCCTTCAGCCGTTTGCGGCTGGAGGTGGCGCCCAGCGCCAAGCGGAAGCCATTGGCGAAATGTGCCCCTGTGGCGAATTCTTCCGCGGGGCTGATGGCGAGCCCGCGGCGGCGGGCAACGTCGGCGAGTTCGCCCGAGCGCAACCGGCTCTCCAGCGGATACCACAGATGCAGGCTGGCCTCCGATGCCGCAAAGCCCTTGGGCAGGATGTTGCGCGCGATTTCCTGCCTGGCCTTGGCCTCAGTCCGCACGGCGGCGGTGATCTCACCGGCAAGGCCGCTGCGCAACCACTCGCAGGCAAGGCCCGCCATCAGCGGCGGCGCCATCATGGTGGTGCCGCGTATTGCTGCCGAGATCCGCTCGGCGGCCTGCGGATCAGGGGCCGCCAGAAAGGCCGTGCGCAGGAAAGGCGAGATGCATTTCGCCAATGTCGCGACATGGAAGGTTCGTTCGGGCGCCAGGGTCAGAAAGGCCGGCGGCGGTGTGGCGAGCAACCTTCTGTAGGGATCGTCCTCGACGATGGTCAGCCCGAGCTTGTCGGCCATGCGGGCGAGTTCGCGCCGCCTGCTTTCGGGCATGACGGATGCGGTCGGATTTTGCAGCGTCGGATTGAGGTAGAGGACGCGTGCGCCGTGCCGCCGCACCGCCTCTTCGAGATCGTGCGGCCGCATGCCGTCACCGTCGTTTGCGACAGCAGCGAGCTTGCGCCGCGTGGTCCCGGCCAGCGCGATCAGCCCGGGATAGGTCAGCGCGTCGGCAAGGATCGTGTCGCCCTCGCGCGTCTCTGCCAGCACGACGGCCGTGAGCAGCGCCTGCGCGCCCGAGCCGACAACGACCCTGTCGACCGGCAGCCTGTCTCCCGCCGCGGCGAGCCAGGATGAGCCGGCGGCGCGCTCCGCGGGCGAGCCTGGGCCGGGATGATAGGAAAGCAGCGCTTCCGCGCTGGAGCGCTTGAGCAAGCCCTCGATGCCCGCCCGGATCAGTGCCGGCAGGTTTTGGCCAGCGGGCGCCGGCGGGATGTTCATGCTGAGATCGAGGACAGGTTCTTCCGGCTCGCCCGGCGTGACGAAGGTGCCGCGGCCCGCCGTCGCGTCGATCAGGTTCCTGCGTCGGGCTTCGGAAAACGCCCGCGTCACGGTCGTGAGATCGACCCCGAGCAGCCGCGCGAGTTCCCGCTGCGGCGGCAACCGGTCGCCCGGCTGCAAGCGGCCGCCCGAGCGGGCATCCGCCAAGGCATCTACGATCTTGAGATAGACCGGTCGCGGTCCCGCCTCCAGAACCGGAAGCCAGCCCATGTCACTTTCTCGTGTCACTTATTCGCATCCATACATTTTGTCGCATTGTCTGCCTACAAGAATGATATATGTATGCATCAGCGATCTCAAGGCCCGTCCAGCTCACGCGAGATCCACCGGAGAAACCATCATGCAAGACCTTGCGCATTATCCACCCCTGGTACCTTGGCAGGTGGGAATCCGCGGCCGCTGCCCGCGTTGCGGCGAGGGCCACCTGTTCGACGGATTCCTGAAACTGGCGCCGAAATGCGAGGTCTGCGGGCTCGACTATTCCTTTGCCGACCCCGCCGACGGCCCGGCCTTTTTCGTCATCTGCTTTGCCTGCGTGCCTTCGGTGCTGTTCGCGGTCTGGGCGCAGGTGACTTTCGAGCCCTCCATGTGGTTCCACGCCTTCGTTTCGATCCCGATCGTTCTCGCGACCTGCATTCCGCCGCTCAGGCCGCTCAAAGGCTGGCTCGTGGCAAGCCAGTTCTACCACAAGGCGGAAGAAGGAAGGCTGGCAAGGCCCGGCGAGTGACCGTTGGCTCGGTTTCGATCATGGGTTCGTCTCGCGGCCCCGGGTTTGTCGAGATTCAGGTCGAGGTCGAGACCGGCATGCCCCCCCACGCGGATCGCTCTCAAGTCGCCTGGAACTGGATTTCGCCTTTGTTCAGGAAACAGGCCTTGTCGAACAGCGACAGGTCAAGCGGGTTCGGCAGCCGGATATCGCCTATATCCGGAAACGGCCTCCTGGCGGGATCGTATGATCTGTCGATCTGCGAGATGAACACTAATACCAGTTCACGTTCCCGGGCGAACGACCTGAGCGCGCGTATCTGCACCAGGAGCTCGGGATTGTCCCGCTTCTGGTCGAGCAGCTGCAGATAGTCGATCACCGCCAGCGTGCCGCGCGGCGCCGACCGCAACGCCTCGATGATGTAAGCGGCGCTGATGGCGTCGGAATTGTCGAACTCGAACAGATGGTCGAAATCCGCAGGGTCGGCGCCGATGTCCCGGAACCGGTCGAGAATGTCGGCATGCATATATTCCAGGGTAAAGAATACGGCGCGACTGCCCCGCTTCATGGCCGCCACGGCGAGCTCGAGGCTCATCAGCGTCTTTCCCTGCCCCGGCCGTGCCGCCACGAGGACCATGTCGCCGGGCATAAGCCGCTCCAGCAGCCTGTCGCCAGGCTCGGCTTCGGGGGCTTTTGCCGCAAGCAGGCTCCAGCTGCCAAAGCCTTCCTTGGCGGCAACGCGGTCGAGCGCCTCGTGAAGGGGGACATTTTCTCGGCGAGACAAGAGCCTCGCCTGGCGTTTCAGATGAAAGACGGGTGCGGAAAGCCGCATCGAAAAACCTCCTGCCGCGAGCAGTCTTGGCAACCCCTCCTTATGCCTGGCGCCCGAACAGTTGGTTGGTGATGGACTGCCCTGCATGAACAATGCTTCCCGATGGAGGGAGGAGGCGTGGGCGCGCCGGAATCAGATCATAGCGCAATCGAAGCAGACCGGAAATCCGACCTGCAAAAAGGCGTCGCTAAACTAGAAGTGTTTCGCCGATGCGTGCGAGACCTTCTATGATCGGCCCGGGTGATTCACAGGTACGAGACGTTTCGACAGGAGGGGCAAAACGGTGCGGTTGAGATCTGTTCCGCTTGGCGCGGCTATCTTTTGCCTTGTCGCAATCCTGGCCGCTCTGACGGCATCGGTCAGCTCATTTGCCGCCTTGCGACCGTCGACCATTCCCGACTGGCTGCAGCGCCATGTCGGCGATGGCGAGGGCCAGATCTCTGAAGTCGTGCTGGAGCGGGCACGCGCGCTCTACCAGAAGAAAGTCAGCGACGGCTCGGTCAGCAATCCCTGCTACTTCGCCATGGACGCGACGCGTCCTGGCGACCTCGGCAACAGCGTGCTCGGCCAGCGTTATTACATCATCTGCGAGGCCAAGCAGCTCTTCCGCGCCGTTTCCTCAGGCCATGGCGGCGGCCGCAACCTGAAGGGCGTCGCCGATTTCTCCAACGGCAGGCGTTGCGCGAAGAATTTCGGCAACGCGATGGATTCCGAGCTGACGGCCGGCGGCGCCTATATGACCGCCGAGACCAAGACCTCCTTCAAGGGCTATTATCGCCTCGGCGCGCAAAACGCGATGTTCATGCGCAGCTTCATCCAGTTCGACGGCGAAGGGGAAGCGGCGAACGCCAGGCAGCGTGTCATCGGGGGGCATCCGGCGGCCATCCTGAAGGGCTTGTGCATGCGCAAGAACCCGCAAAGCTCTTACGCCAACCGTGACGGCTTTGTGCCCTACGGCAAGCTGGTGAATTACGCCGGCGGCCGCAGCAATGGCTGCACCAGCTGGTCGCCAGCCGATGCCGAGCAGATCATCCCCCTGGTGAAGAACAGCCCGACGACGCTCTACATCTATCCGGAATCGCGCGACATCGCCGCCGTTGCGCGCGCCAAGGCCGCAGGCCAGGCGCTCTCAGGCGCGGGCACCTATTGGAACGCCTCCTGCCTGAAGGAGATCGGCACGCCCAAATTCTGGCCGAAGCAGAGGCTTGAGCCGATCATCGCGCAATACAAGAAGGACCATCCGGCGCCGCCGCCGCAGCCGGTGCCGATCTGCCAGGACTGAAGCAATTCCAGGAAAAGTGTGTAACGGTTTTCCGTCCGAAATTACGAAAAAACAAGGGGATAGCGGTTAGCCGGTTCCCCGAAACGGCGAAACGCTCGGCAGCCGCCCCTACTGCAGC
>NZ_RZSB01000413.1:0-5400 GCF_004023285.1 Mesorhizobium sp. M2A.F.Ca.ET.067.02.1.1 | reverse complement strand
CCTTGAGGGGGAGATGTCCGGCAGGACAGAGAGGGGGGCGAAGGAACTCGACGTTTCCTTAGAAGCCCCTCACCAATCCATCACCACCTTGCCCGAGCTGCCGCTCCGCATCGCATCGAACCCTACCTGAAAATCGTCGATCCCAATGCGGTGCGTGATCAGCCCCGAAACATCCAGCGGCCCCTGCACGAGCGCGATCATCTTGTACCAGGTCTCGAACATCTCGCGGCCGTAGATACCTTTGAGATGCAGCATCTTGAAGATGACCTTGTTCCAGTCGATCTCGAAGCCGGTGGGCGCGATGCCCAAGATGGCGATCTTGCCGCCATTGTTCATCGTGTCGATCATTTCGCGGAAGGCAGGCGCGGCACCCGACATCTCCAGGCCGACATCGAACCCTTCGCTCATGCCGATCGAAGGCATGACATCGCGCAGCTTTTCCTTCGAGGCGTCGACCACATGCTGGACGCCAAGCTTGCGCGCCAGATCCAGCCGGACCGGGTTGATGTCGGTGATGACGACTTTTCGCGCGCCGACGCATTGCGCGACCAGCGCGCCCATGATGCCGATCGGGCCGGCGCCGGTGACCAGCACGTCCTCGCCGACCAGATCGAAGGACAGTGCAGTGTGAACCGCATTGCCCAGCGGATCGAAGATCGCCGCGATCTCGTCCGGAACATCGTCCGGGATCGGCACGACATTGTGCTGCGGGATGACCATATATTCGCCAAAAGCGCCGGGGCGGTGGACGCCAACGCCGAGCGTGTTGCGGCATAGATGCCCTCGCCCGGCGCGGCAGTTGCGGCAATGGCCGCAGACGATATGGCCTTCGCCCGAGACGCGCTGGCCGACCTTGTATTCGGTGACCGCGGCGCCGAAATCGGCGACAGTGCCGACGAATTCATGGCCCGTCACCATCGGCACCGGCACAGTCTTCTGCGCCCACTGGTCCCAATTGTAGATGTGGACGTCGGTGCCGCAGATCGCGGTTTTCTTGACCTTGATCAGCACGTCGTTAGGGCCGATCTCCGGCACCGGCACCTCTTCCATCCAGATGCCCGGCTCAGCCTTGGCCTTCACCAGCGCTTTCATCATGTTCGACATTCTGTTGTCCTTCGAATCTATTGATCCGGAATCGTTTTCTAGCGCCGGGCGTTCAGGAAATGACGCCCAGTTCCTTGCCGACCTCGCCAAACGCCTCGACCGCGCGGTCGATGTCGGCGCTGGAGTGCGCCGCCGACATCTGGGTGCGGATGCGCGCCTGGCCCTTCGGCACGACCGGGAAGGAGAAGCCGATGACATAGATGCCGCGCTTCAGCATGCGCGCGGCCATCTCCTGCGCCAAAGCCGCATCGCCCAGCATCACCGGGATGATCGGGTGATCGGCGCCGGCAAGGGTGAAGCCCAGCTTACCCATGCTGGAGCGGAACCGGTCCGCATTGGCATATAGGCGCTCACGCAGCGCGTCGCCATGGCGAATCAGGTCGAACACTTTGATCGAAGCGCCAGCGATGGCCGGCATCAGCGTGTTGGAAAAGAGATAGGGCCGCGAGCGCTGGCGCAGCCAGTCGACCACCTGCCTCTTGCCGGACGCGTAGCCACCGGAGGCGCCGCCCAGCGCCTTGCCCAGCGTGCCGGTGATGATGTCCACCCTGCCCTCGACGCCGCAATGCTCGGCCGAGCCGCGGCCGTTCCTGCCCACGAAGCCGACCGCATGGCTGTCGTCGACCATCACCATCGCATCGTATTTCTCGGCCAAATCGCAGACGCCGCGCAGATTGGCGATGATGCCGTCCATCGAAAACACGCCGTCGGTGGCGATCAGCCGGAAGCGGCAGTCCTTCGCCTCCTTCAGCCGGGCCTCGAGATCGGCCATGTCGTTGTTGGCGTAGCGGAAGCGCTTGGCCTTGGAGAGCCTGACCCCGTCGATGATCGAGGCGTGGTTCAAGGCATCGGAGATGATGGCGTCCTCCTCGCCAAGCAGCGTCTCGAACAGCCCGCCATTGGCGTCGAAGCAGGAAGAGTAGAGGATGGTGTCCTCCATGCCGAGGAAGGACGAGATCGTCGTCTCGAGTTCCTTGTGCTCCTCCTGCGTGCCGCAGATGAAACGCACCGAAGCCATGCCGTAGCCGTAGCGGTCGAGCGCCTGCTTTGCCGCGTCGCGCAGGTCCAGGCTGTCGGCGAGGCCGAGATAATTGTTGGCACAGAAGTTCAGCACCTTTTCGCCGCCGACCTCGATCTCGGCGGACTGCGTGGAGGAAATCACCCGCTCGGATTTGTAGAGCCCGGCCGATTTCAGGCCCTGGAGCTCGCTGTCGATATGGGAAAGGAATGCTTTGCTCATGGGTCCAGCCCTGTTCGGTTCGAGGCCGGACTGTCGCGCCACGGCTGCAAAAAATCCATCGCAAAAGCGACCGCTTCGGTGGCGTCGCGAAAGCCGGACGGCAATCCTTCTGGCGACGCACCAGCAATGCGATCAAAAAGCTGTCCGCGGGAAACGACATGATAACCATCTTGCGAGCTTTGTCGCGCCGCCGCGATCGCCATCAGCCTCCTTTGCCGAGCTGTTAACCCTTTCAAGGCAAGCGTCTTCCCGTCACGCATCCAAGGCGGGAATCCGTCGACCGGAGGGTCACTTAAGTCATGTCGCAGCAGCCAGTGCAGAGCGTTTCGCGCAAGCTGATACTGCTCATTAAGACCGGCTACTGGCTGGCGCTCACGATTATTGCCGCCATGGTGGTGGCCTCCTTCATTCTTCTGCAGCAGCTGATGGCGCAGCAGCAGCACAATGATGCTCTGCTCGACATCGTCTCGACGCAGAAGGCCCTGTCGCAGCGCATCGTCTTCCTGGCAAGCGCCACGGGCGCTGCCTCGCGCGACAAGCAGCCGGCGCTGGTAACCGCGCTCAAGCAGGCGACGGGCGAATTCGAAACCAGCTACGACCGGCTGCTCAAGGAGACCGGCGCCGATCCGCTGTCGCCGGCACGCAACGATCCGAAGTCGATCGAATATGTGCTGTTCAACAAGCCGTTCCACCTCGATTACTTCTCGGTCGGGCTCGTCGCCAATGGCGAAAGGCTGGTCTCGTCCTTCGAGTCGCAGCTCGGCATGCAGAGCAACGGCTACAAGGCCGGCGGCGAACGCGCCGGCCTCGACGCTTCCGTCGCCAATGCGACACTGTCGGGCTATGCCGCGCTCGGCCAGCGCATCAGCGCGTTCGCCGACGCGCAATCCAGCAACATCCTCGACCTGCACCGCACGCTGTTCTTCGCCACCCTCGGCGTCATCGTGCTGGTGGCGCTGTTCATCTTCCGGCCGATGTCCAACGCCATCCTGCGCAAGACCCGCGAGCTGGTGGACGCGCGCAACTCCATGGCCTTCATCGCCGTGCATGACGGCTTGACCGGTCTCCACAACCGCACCTTCCTGACCGACCATTTCGACACGCTGATCAAGGGCGCGCACCGGCGCCGCGAGCGCCTGGCGGTGGTCCAGTTCGATCTCGACCGCTTCAAGCAGATCAACGACACGCTCGGACACGCCGCCGGCGACTATGTGCTGGTGGTGACGGCGCAGCGCATGCGCGATTCCTGCCGCGCGTCTGACCTCTGCGCGCGGCTCGGCGGCGACGAGTTTGTCATGATCCTCAACGGGGCCGGCACCACCGAGGACATCCATGCGCTGGCCAAGCGCATCCTTGCCGAAATCAACGAGCCGATCACCTTCCAGGGCACGACCATCATGCCTGGCGCCAGCGCCGGCATCGCGGTCTATCCGGTCGACGCCGACAATGCGCAGGACCTGCTCGTCCATGCCGACCTCGCCCTCTATTCCGCCAAGAAGCTCGGCGGCGGCAATTTCTCCTTCTTCTCGGAAGAGCTGCGGCGCGAGCTCGACTACCGCAAGCAGCTCGAACAGGACATCCGCACGGCGATCGCCGACAAGAGTTTCGAGGTCTATTTCCAGCCGCAGGTGTCGCTGACCAGCGGCAAGATCAGCGGCATCGAGGCATTGGTGCGCTGGAACCACGCCACGCGCGGCATGATCTCGCCCGGCGAGTTCATTCCCGTCGCCGAGAAATGCGGCTTCATGCCCGATGTCGGCCGCATCGTCATCAGCAAGGCGATCAACGAGGCCGCCGAATGGGACCGCGCCGGGATCGATTTCGGGCGCATCGCTGTCAATGTCTCCGGCACCGAACTTCGCGAGCCTGATTTCGACGAGTTCCTGTTCGGCACGCTGGAGCGCGCCGGGCTGGCGCCGCAGAAGCTGTCGCTGGAAATCGTCGAATCCGTCATCCTCGACGACGAGAAGACGGGCATCGCCGCCAAGCTCCGCCACATCCGAGCCGCGGGCGTGCATCTGGAACTTGACGATTTCGGCACCGGCTATGCCTCGCTGAGCCACGTCAACCCGAACGAGATCGACCGGCTGAAGATCGACCGCCGCTTCGTTCAGAACATCAACGAGAACGGCGACAACAGCAAGATCGTGCGCGCCATCACGGAGCTTGCCAGGGGGCTGGGCATCTCGATCGTCGCCGAGGGCGCCGAGACCGAGGCCGAGCTCGACTCGCTGATGGCGATCGGCTGCGACCAGGTGCAGGGCTATTCCATCGCCTTCCCGATGCCGCAGGACAAGGCGCGCGAATGGCTGGCGGCACGCAGCCCGAAAAAGGCGAAGCTGAAAGTGCTGCAAGGCAGCCTGGGCTAGCGCAATCATCGACAAGCTTGACACAACCGGGCGTTATGGCGGCCTATCGGGATCGCAACCGGGTTTTGCGAATGCCGCTTCGTTATATCCTGCCGTTCCTGCTGCTCGTCGCATCGCCCGCCTCGGCCGCCGATCGCACCATTTATCTCACTTTCGATGACGGTCCGCTGACCGGTACAGCCAACATCCTCGACGTGCTGCAGGCCGAGCAGGTGCCCGCGACGTTGTTCATGGTCGGCATGCATGCCGAAGCCAACGCCACCAACCGGGCGCTGCTGCAGCGGGCGAAATCGATGCCGCTTGTGACGATCGGCAACCACAGCTACAGCCATGCCTATAATCACTACCTGCATTTCTACGGCGACACCGAAGGCGTGGTCGCCGACATGCTGAAGGCCAATGTTGTGCTCGGGCTGAAGCCGGCCGTGCATGCGCGGCTGCCCGGACGCGACGTGTTCCGGCTGCCCAATTACTCGAAGGACGACAATTCGCTCGGGCTGGCCGAGGCCGGCCGCGAGGATCCGGACTACGAATTCGTCGCGGCTTCAGGCTTCTGGCTTTACGGCTGGGATCACGAGTGGGTGCATGAGGACAGCGGCAAGCCGGTTCAGAGCGTCGACCATCTGGTCAGCGAGATCGATCATCTGTTCGGCTACGGCCATTTCGCCAGGCCGAACAAGCTGATCC
>NZ_RZSB01000412.1:0-5401 GCF_004023285.1 Mesorhizobium sp. M2A.F.Ca.ET.067.02.1.1 | reverse complement strand
TGGCGACGTCGGAGACGAACATGTCGTAGCAGTCCTTGACGATGCCCTGCAGCCAGGCCTTGGCGGCAGCGTCGAGCGGCTCGAACGGGTTGCCCTCAATCTTGCGGGCTCCCTCGAAGATGTAGGTCACCTTGATGCCTTCGGCGGCGAGCGCCTCGCTCACATCCTGGTGCACGACATAGGCGCCAATCGAACCGACCATGCCGGACGGTGTCACCGAGATCGAATCGGCGCCGCAGGCGATCCAGTATGCCGCCGAACAGGCAAGCGTATCGGCGATGGCAACGATCGGGCGACCATCGCGGCGCGATGCACGGATCATGGCGACGGTTTCCGGAACCAGGTCGGCTTGGCCGCCGGGGCTGTCGATGTCGATCACGATCGCCGAGACGTTCGGATCGTTGGCCGCGGCTCTGAAGGCAGCCTGGAACCGTGAGAGCAAGGCAGCCGGTTGGCTAATGTCGGTGATAGCCTCGGCACGCGGCAGGATTGGCCCGAAGAGGCGCAGGATCGCGACATTGCCGTTCTGGACCGAGGCGTCCGGCTGTTCGGCCGGCGTATCAGTGAAGGCTTCCGAGCGCCGGCCGTGCTCCGCGCGAAAGGCAAGAATCTCGGCAATCTGCTGCCCCTTGATAGGCTCGATGAACAGCGGCTGCATGGCGAAGGCCCGCAGCACACGGCTGATGTCATGCGCCATTCTGGTTGTCCTGTGCGGGTGGTGGATCGGGTTGGAGCGCCGTCGACAGCGCCTGGTTCATGAACTGGCTTTCGGCAAAATCGAGGCCGAGCCTTTCCTCGCGCGCCTTGTCGGCGGCGATACGCGCGTCGGTTTCCTCCGGATCGTCGCCCATCGCCTCGATGACGTCGGAGCGCGCCTTGAAGCCGGCCTTTACCGCCAGCACCTCAGCCATCAGGTCCTTGAGCGGATCGATCCAGTCCCATTTCGGTGTGATCCACTTGGCGCGCAGGAAATCGCGCGCACGTGCCTGGAACGCGGCCAGGGAGACGGTGATCGCGCCAACGAGGACGGCATCGTTGATGAACCGCTTCCAGATCGGACGGCAGAACTGGAACACCATGATGGCGTGCTGGTCTGGCTCGATGCTGCGCTTGAAGGTGATCATGCCGCCGCGCTGCGAACCGTAACTCGATTGCCTCAGATCGCCCGTCATGTCGGCATAGGGCACACCCATGCCGGCCGCCCTGGCCAGGAAATTGCGGTACTGGAACGCCTCGTAATTGCCGCCGACATCCGCCGGCTCGGCAAACTTGACATCCTCGCCGGGGTCGAGCTTGACGGTTGCGCCGGGCTCAAGGGCGACACCGTTAGCGACGCCATCGGTTTCGGCCTGCTTTTCGCCGTCGACAAGCGGCGAATCCTCTTCCGGCGCGTCGCTGGTGATGAAGGCGCCGAAGAGCGAGGCCGTGCGCTTGCGCTCGAGTTCGCCGTCATTATACGAATCATGGATCGCCGTGACGATGATCGACGACAGGATATGCGGGATGCCGCGGATCTGGCCGGCACGCACCGGCTTGAAGAGATGCAGGACCTCTTCCGCCGGCACGACCGTCTTCAGGCCGGCAAGGTTGCCGAAGGTCTGGTCCGCGCCAGGATGCTGGCGCCAGAAATGGTAGGCGACGCGACGGCCGATAGCATCGAACTCGATGCCCATCTCGACGCGATTGCCGTTGCCAAGATCGCGGTTGTCGGCGAGATCGAGCATCTCCGCTGGCAGCAGCTGAAGCTGGAACGGGACGGTCAGCCCATCCTCGACGCGGCGGGCGCGCAGCCGCACGAAGCATTCGCCAGCCTCGAACATCTCGCCGGCGACGATCGTCTGCTGGCCATAGAAATCGGTCAGGCCGTCGGCATCGCTCTCGTCAGTCCAGTCGAACCAGGCGAGCTGGATTTCCTTCTTTAGCGCCGGATTGTCCTGGACCAGCGACGACGGCTTGATGCCGGTGCCGACCAAGGCCGCGACATAGACCCGCTTGGCCTGCACGGTTTCCGGATTGTTGGCCGCAAGATAGCGAGAGCGCGCCAACACCGTGCGGCCATACTGGCGGATCAGGCTGTTGATCGCGACCGTCGACGTCGGCACCGAGCGCATGCGGCGCACGTTCTTGCCGGCGTCGAACGGTTGCGGCCGCGGCGCAAAGCCAACCATGCCGCGGAAGCCGCTGGAAAGCCGCGAAAGCAGCGACATGCTCAATAGCCCCTGCCGGACTGGTAGGCGTAGCGCAGACGCTTGCGCGGCGAGCCGCTGGCGGCGGCAAGGTCGCTTTCAAGCTGGCTGATGATCTTCTCGATCTCTGCCAGGGTGCGGAACGTCGTCAGCGCCTCGCCATGCTTGACGGTGAGCACGCCCGTGTCGCGTGCCTTTTTTAGCTGCTCGAGCCTGGTCGTGATCGTCGCTGCATCAGCCATCGGTCATCCATGAGCTGCGGCGGACTTTCGCCCGGGGTTGAGATTTGGCCGGAGGCTTTGGAGCAACCGGCTTGGCGGGAGATGGCGCGGCGGCCGATGCCTTTTGCGGCGAGGCCGCCGGCGCGCTAAGCATGTCTTCGAGGTCGAGCTGCGCGCCTTCCGGTGCCGGCGTCTCGCGTTCGGCCTCGTAGCGGTCCCAGAGCCGGTCGGGCATGGCGCGCAGGCCGAGCTTGATCGCGGCGGCCTCGGCCTGCAGATGTGTGTCGAGGCCTTCATTGGCCTGCGCCGGATCCTTCACCCATTCATAGGCGATGAAGCCGGTCTTGAGCCGCTTCGCCCGCCGCGTCTCGGCGGTCAGCTGCTTGAAATACTCATCCTCGAGGCCCTTGGGCAGGGCGACGAAGCCGCGCTCCAGCGGGTCGGCCTTCACCAGGTTGCGGTAAAGGCCCATCTTCAGCACCGAGGTGGCGAAGTTGTAGAAGCGCTTCGAATAGGCGAGCAGCTTGCCGGCCTTGTTGCGCTCCTTCTTCACCCTGGCGATCAGCGCCGCCGATTCCGACGGCACGCCGCGCACCATGATCACCTTCGACGAAGGATGGCGCTTGGCCCAGCCCCAGACATCCTCGGTCCAGGCGTTGCCGTCGATCGCCAGCATGTCGATGCCGATCCTGCGGCGGTAGCCGTTGACGAAGGTCTGTTTGGTGAGCCCGTCGAGGAATTCCCAGCATTCCTTCGACGAGATGTGGCCGGGAAACACGCCATACTGGACGACGGCGCGGCGGAAATCGCGCGCCCAGGCGACCACCTGCCATTCGACGCGGTCGGCCTGGCAGTCGATGCCGGCCGTCACGATCGGATAACCGACCGGGATGGTTCCGCGCGGATAGTCGGATTCGGCGGCGCGGTCGCGAAGCGACTCCCAGGGCGGCGCCTCGCCGAGCGTCTTGTAGGCGCGGCCGACGACGTCGTTGAAGAAGGTCTGTTCCGAGGCCGGATCGCCGCGGGCGTTGAGCCAGGCCCGCGCAATGCGCTCGAACGACTGTAACAGCGAATAGGCCGACCAGAGGTGGAACGAGCGGTGGAAGCGTCGCGCCTTCGGATTGGCGGCGCGCCAGACTTCCTCGCCCTTGGCCTCGAGCTCGCGCGCGGCCTTGAACATGGCCGGGCGGTCGTGCTCCTCGATGATGCCGCCGCATTCCGGATCGACGCAGGTGAAGTGCGAGCGCTCCGGCTGCTCCTCGTCGAGGTTAGCCAGAAAATTCTCCCACTCCAGCGTCTGCATGTGGCCGCAGTGCGGGCAGGGGAGATGAAGGCTTTCCTGGCTGCCGTCCTCGAAATTCTTGGTGATGCGGCAGCCGGGCGAGACCAAGGGCGTCGAGATCTTGAAGATCTTGGCGAACTCATGCGCCTGGGAGCGCGAGTCGGCCTGCGTCTCCGGGTCTCCGGCGTTGTTCATCTCCCATTTGGCCAGGTCATCCTGCACCTGGCGCTTCATCGTCACCTGCGAGAGCGACGCCGGCGAGTTGGCGCCGGAGATCTGGATGGCGCCGCGGCCGTCGATACGTTCCTTGTAGAGCACCGAATCGGAGCCGTCGCGGGCCTTCATCGGGAACAGCTTTGTCAGCGCCGGCGTGCCTTTCAGCATCGGCGCCAGCTTCATCTTAGACCAGCGCTGCGCGTTGTTCTCGGTCGGATGGACGTAGAGGAAATCCCCCGGGTCCATGGCCAGCGAGCCGCCGCAGAAGATGTTGGCGAGCACCGTGCCGCCGAGCTGCGCCGACTTGTGGACCGAGACGATGCGGCAGGGATCGTCGGGCGAGAGCGAGCGCAGTATCTCGTCGAAGTAGAAGAACAGGTCCCGGTTGTAGGGGCCGGGCAGCGGGCTTTCGCGCTCGGAAAAGACGATGTTGTCTTCGGCCCAGCGCAGGTAGTCGACCGGCGGCGGCGGCGCCATGATCTCGGCCAGCACCTCGGCCGCGATGCGTTCTGCGTTGGCGACCTGGACGAAGTGCGCGGTCACGCGGCGTTGCCCTCGACGATCATCTCGACGCGCTCCGGCAGGCTGGCGGCGCGGCGCCGGGCCCGGTCGGCCGCGGCGGCCTTCTTCTCGTTGCGGATCCGGCGCAGCAGGTGCAGCACGTCGCGCTGCGGGATGCTGAACTGCGCCGCGATCGCGGTGGCGAAATCGGCGAGCATGCCGGCATTCTCGTCGTCGACAGCCTGCGCCAGCTTTGCCATCTCGGCCCTGACGGTCCCGGCATCGACCAGGCGGCCGAGCTTCTCCGCCTCTTCCTGCGCCGCGACGCGATTGCGCCGTCGTTCCGACTGCAGGCGCTCCTGCTTGATCTCGTCGTCGACCGTCTGCGGCTTGAGCGGCTCGCTCGAAGGCTTGCCGGCGCCGGCGGGGAGGAGGTCGCCGGCGTCGGCAGCTTCTCCCGGCTCGTCGAGGTCGAGACGGGTCGAGAGGCCATTGTTGAGCGCCTGGCTGATGTCGCGGCGCTGCCTGATCTGCTCGATCGCCCTCGAGACGATGATCTTGGCCGAACGCCCTTCGCCTTCGAGCGCATCCTTGCCGATCATCCCGGCCGAGATGTACTGGCTCACGCGACCCGGCGTGACGTTGATATGCCGCGCGAAGTCGCCCTTCGACATCGTGGGCTGCATGTCTTTAGCGCTCTTTAGGCTGCTCTTTAGCCACGTCTTTAGGCTCCGAAAAACCCGTCAGACTGGAGCGAGCCAGCGCTACGCCGTCCCGCATACGGTTTTGGGCCCGGGAGGACCCGCGGCTTTGTGCGGTGCGGTGCGTTCGGCGCTGCGATGCACAACGCCCGACCGTCCTGGTCGGGCGGGGTTCGATGCGGCGATGTGATCTGAATCTTTTCCATCGCGGTGAAGCAAGCCGAGCCGTTGCTCTTCGCTTCACCTGGATCCTGCTGGCGCTGCCACCGTTGCCGGCGTGCGACTCTGTCAGGT
>NZ_RZSB01000411.1:0-5407 GCF_004023285.1 Mesorhizobium sp. M2A.F.Ca.ET.067.02.1.1 | reverse complement strand
GCTTGCCGCTCGATAGACCGGTCTTTATCAAGGGCGGAATTTCGAGGATTTTTCGGCCGCGAGTCGCCACAACGCCATGTTTTTCCGCCTGTTGCGCCTGATCTTGGTCGTCATCGTCGCTGTCTTAGGGCAGCCGGTATTCGACGCGTCGGCGCAGGCGATCGGCCACGGCTCGGCGCAACTCATCGCCGACCAGACCAAGGTCATCCAGGATCTGACGGCCAAGACGGACGGGCTGGAGAAGAGACTGGACGACCCCGACCAGGACGATGCGGGGCTGGTCGATATCCGCCTGCAGCTCGAGGATATTTCGCGGGCGGCGCTGACCAGCGCGCTGGCATTCCGCCAGCGCCTCAACGATATCAACGCCCGCGTCGAAGTGCTTGGGCCGCCTCCGGCACAGGGGCAGCCGCCCGAGCCGGCGATCGTCAGCAACGAGCGCAGCGCGCTTGTCTCGGAGAAGGCCGAGATCAACGCGGTCGTCGCCAGCGCGCAGAATCTGTCGGTCCGCGTCAACGGGCTGGTCGACAAGATCTCAGTGATGCGCAGCGAGCTTTTCCGCAGCGTCATCACCAAACATTATGATCTGAACGACGCGCTGAGCCCGCAGGCCTTTTCCGACGCGCATGACCAGATCTCGGGTCTTTACAAGGCGGTGTCGTCCTGGCTGAGCTTCGCCCTCAAATTCAAGTTCCAGGCGATCCTTGCCGCGACCCTGATGGCGCTGGCGCTGGCGGCCGTGCTCTTGATCGGCGGCAGGCGCTTGTTCGGCCGCATATTCGAGGCCGACCCAACCGTCGAGGAGCCGTCCTATCTCAGCCGGCTGTCGGTCGCCTTCTGGTCGACGCTGCTGCCGACCCTGGCGCTCGGCGTCTTCTTCGCCTCGGCCGTGTTCTTCTTCAACTATTACAATGTGCTGCGCGGCGACATCGGCACGTTTCTCAATGCCCTGCTGACGGTGATCGGCATGGTTTTCTGCGTCAACCGGCTGACCAACGCTGCGCTTGAGCCACGGCTGCCCAACTGGCGCCTGATCCCGGTCGCGACGGGGCCGGCGCGCTGGCTCGTCGGGCTGACGACCGCGATGGCCCTGGTGCTCGGCTTGAATTACTTCCTGTCGGTCGTCAACGAGAAGATGGGCTCGCCGCTTTCGCTGACGATCGCCAGGAGCTTTATCGCAACCATCATCATCGGCGTCATCCTGATCCTGATGGGATGGTTGAAGCCTTTCAAGGCGCAGGACGGCTCATGGCGTCCCTGGCCGGCCTGGCTTCGTTTCCTTGCCGTCGGGCTCGGCCTGTTCACCATTGCCGCGGCATTGCTCGGCTATATCGGCCTGTCGCTTTTCGTCGCGTTCCAGGTCGTGGTGACCGGGACCGTCCTGGTGACGGCCTATATCGGTTTCCTCTCGGCGCGCGCGATCGGCGAGGAGGGCGGCTTCGCCGACACTTCGGTCGGGCGCTGGCTTTCGGAAAATTCAAGCTACGAGGATACCGCGCTCGACCAGCTGGGGCTGGTGGTCAGCATCGCCATCAACCTGATGATCGTCGTGGTGTTCCTGCCGCTGATCCTGTTGATGTGGGGATTCCAGCCCGGCGATATCGAGGCCTGGGCCTATAAGCTGGCGACCGGCGTCTCGATCGGGTCGGTGACCATCTCTTTCCTAGGCATCCTCAGCGGCATCGTCGTCTTCGCCATCGGCTATTTCCTGACGCGCTGGTTCCAGGGCTGGCTGGACGGCTCGGTGATGGCGCGCGGCAAGGTCGATGCCGGCGTGCGCAACTCGATCCGCCTCGGCGTCGGCTATGCCGGCGTGGCGATTGCCGGCCTGGTCGGCATCTCGGCGGCCGGCATCGATCTCTCCAACCTGGCGCTGGTCGCCGGCGCCCTTTCGCTCGGCATCGGCTTCGGCCTGCAGAACGTCGTCTCGAATTTCGTTTCCGGCCTCATCCTGCTTGCCGAACGGCCGTTCAAGGTCGGCGACTGGATCGTCGCCGGCGATGTCAGCGGCACGGTGCGCAAGATCAGCGTGCGCGCCACCGAGATCGAGACCTTCCAGCGGCAGTCGGTGATCCTGCCCAATTCGAACCTCATCAACAACGCGGTCGGCAACTGGACGCATCGCAACAAGCTGGGGCGGGTCGAAATCAAGGTCGGCGTCGCCTACGGCAGCGACGTGAGGCGCGTCCATGCCATCCTGCTGGATATTGCCCGCGCCCATCCGATGGTGCTGAAGAATCCGGAGCCGTTCGTCCTCTTCGCCAATTTCGGGGCTGCCGCGCTCGAGTTCGAAATTCGCGTCTTCGTTGCCGACATCATGAACAGCAGCGTCGTGCAGAACGATATTCGTTTCGCCATCTTCGATATCTTCGAGGACGAGCGGATCGAAATCCCGTCGACGCCGCGCGCCGTGGTCGAGACGAACAAGCACGAAGCCTGGCCGATCGACGACGACAAGATCGAAGCCGAATTCGCCGAGCGCCAGAGGCTGGAGGAGGAAGCCGCGGCCGAACGGGAACGGCTTGCCAAGATGAAGCGGAAGGGCCGCAAGCCCGACCCGGGCTGAGGTGCATCGACATTCGGGTGAGGCCGGCCTGGAAATGGCGGCTTCCTGCGCGCCCCTCTTGGACGCCGATGCCCGAAGGTCGACGCATCTTCGGTGCAGCCGAAACCGATTGTGGCATGAATGCGGCATTCAGTTGCGGTTCAGGTAACATCTCATATAAGCTTCGATGCAAAGGGCGAGAATGCCTTGCAAATTTTGAACAGAGGCGGTGTGTGAAACACCGGAATTGCAATGTGGAAGTCTGTCGTTGCCGCCATTGCTTTGCTGGCCTTGGGCGGTTCGGCTTTCGCCGCCAGCGCGATCAACAGGGACGCTCAGACGCGGACCCTGGTCGTGACCGAAGGCGGCGCCAAGAGCGAGCTGACGCTCGGTGCCGGCGAGACGGTGGAGTTCTGCTCGAACGGCTGCTTCGTCACCCTGCCCAATGGTGACCTCGAAGCCCTGACCGGTTCGGAGACGGTCGAAATTTCGGGCGGGACCGCCCGCATCAAGTAACGCGCAACGGATTGGCGCGGTAAGATTGGCAAAGGCCGGACCGATGTCCGGCCTTTTATCGTTTCCGGTAGCCGACGCTTAACGATGACGGCCGAAAAACCGGCATGACCATTCCCTGCAACCGCACGTTTTAACGTTCGCTGCGTCATCCCCGGCTATATCTGCCCCCGTGGACGCCGGTACACGGCGCGGGTTGAATTGGCGCGTGGCCCTTCCGGGATTTGGAGTCGGGATCCTGCGCTCTATCGGGGCAGGACAATGGACGCGAGGTCGGACAGGAACGCAATTCCGCTTGCGGTCGATCTCGACGGGACGTTGATTGCAATGGACCTTCTGTGGGAAGGCCTGTTCATCCTCCTCAAGAAGAACCCGCTCTATTTCTTTCTGCTGCCGCTCTGGCTGACCGGCGGTCCGGCGCGGCTTAAGCAGGAAATATCCCTGCGCGTCGACATCGACCCGGCCTCGCTGCCTTACCGTCAGGAATTGATCGACCGTTTGCGCGCCGAGCATCGGGAGGGCCGCGTGATCGTGCTGGCGACGGGAACGCCGCGCAAATTCGCCGAGGCAATCGCGGCGCATCTCGGCATTTTCGACCGCGTGCTGGCGACCGACGGCCCGCATAACATGACCTCGGGCCGCAAGTGCTCCGCTCTGGTCGCCGCCTATGGCGATGCGGGCTTCGATTATGCCGGCAACAGCCGCCACGACCTCAAGGTCTTCGATGCCGCGCGCAACGCGCTGGTGGTGGCGCCCGATCGCAGCGCCCGGCGCTGGCAGGCGGCGCATCAGGCCGAGGCGATGCCGGCGCCGAAGCCGACGCTGAGAACCTATATCAAGATGCTGCGCATGCATCAGTGGCTGAAGAACGCGCTGATCGCCGTGCCCATGGTGCTGTCGCACGAATATTTCAATCCCAATATGATCTGGGAATGCCTGCTGGCGTTCGTGTCCTTCAGCGCCGTGGCGTCCGCCATCTACATCCTCAACGATTTCTTCGATCTAGCGCTCGACCGCAAGCATCCGACCAAGCGCAACCGGCCTTTCGCCAGCGGCGCATTGTCCATTCCGTTCGGCATGGGCGCGATCGCGGTGCTGCTTGCGATCGGCATCGCAGCCGGCCTGTTCCTGCCGGTCGAATTCCTTGGCGTGCTTGCCGGCTATCTGGTCGTCACCACCGCCTATTCGCTGTCGTTCAAGCGCATGCTTCTGGTCGACGTGCTGACGCTTGCCGGCCTCTACACGATCCGCGTGCTGGCGGGCGCGGCCGCCACCGGCGTGGACGTTTCCTTCTGGCTGCTTGCCTTCTCGATCTTCTTCTTCCTGTCGCTGGCGCTGGTGAAGCGCTTCGTCGAATTGCGCACCACGGCCATCCCTCCGGGCGAGCGCATCGCCGGCCGCGGCTATCGCACCGAGGATCAGGAGATCGTCGCCCAGGCCGGCATGGCGTCGGCCTTCTCCTCGGCGCTGGTGCTCGCGCTCTATATGGACAGCCCGGCGGTGCGCGAGCTTTACCCGCATCCCTGGCTGATATGGCCGCTGGCGCCGATCGTGCTCTACCTCACGATGCGCGTCTGGATCCTGGCCCGGCGCGACGAAATGCATGACGACCCGGTGGTCTTCATCATTCGTGACTGGCGCAGCCAGATCGTCGTCGCGATCGGCGCGGTCTTCCTCGTCGCCGGAGGCTGGTGATGGGGCATGAGCGCTTCGGCAGCTTCGGACTGGCGACCCCACCGGCGCGCAAGGCGATGGCGGCGGATGAGGCGATCGCCTTGCTGAAGCGCGGCGAGGCGAGAGCCGGATCGCTGCTCGGCTATGGCAATGGCCGCTCCTATGGCGACAGTTGCCAGAATGATGCCGGCATGGTGGTCGACATGCGGCCGCTCAACCGCATCCATTCCTTCAATGCCGAGACCGGCGTGCTGGAAGCCGATGCAGGCACGCTGCTTTGCGACATCATCGCCTATGCCGCGCCCTACGGCTTCTTTCCAGCCGTGGTTCCGGGCACGCAGTTCGTGACGCTGGGCGGCGCGATCGCTAACGACGTGCACGGCAAGAACCACCATCGGCGCGGCACCTTTGGCTGCCATGTCGAGACCCTGACGCTGCTTCGGTCCGACGGCCGGACCTATCGCTGCTCGCCGACCGATAATGTCCGCCTGTTCGGGGCGACGATCGGCGGCATGGGCCTGACCGGGCTGATCCTGTCGGCATCGATCAAGCTTCTGCGCGTGCCGTCGCTCGACATCATGGAGAAGGCGACGCGGTTTCGCCATCTCGGCGAATTCTTCGATCTCGCCGAGGCGGCGGACCAGGCTAACGAATATGCCGTCGCGTGGATCGACC
>NZ_RZSB01000410.1:0-5453 GCF_004023285.1 Mesorhizobium sp. M2A.F.Ca.ET.067.02.1.1 | reverse complement strand
GGCCTGACCGTTACCTAACGAACGCACGTGGCGGATCGAAGCCTGCGCCGGGCCGGGTGCCCGGCGCGCAGGCCGCCTACGAATTCGACCTCACGCGTGGCGGAGCAGCTCGGTGTTGCAGCTCTTCGAGCGCGACGCTTGGTGCGGCTCACCCCTGCCGGCGAGGCCTGTGCATCGGCCCGGGCTGACGCACGGCCTCAGGAAACCTTCCTTCGGCTCGGCGGTTGATACCGATCCGAGAGAGGGGCATCCATGCCGAGACGAAATGGAGAGACGGCCAGACACTCCAGACGGCCGCGCTCGCGCCCGCTGAAGGGCGAAGAGACGGAGGTGAAGCACGTCGTCGAGACGCAGGGACTGTCACCCGCGCAGGCGCGGGAACTTGTGCGGCGCTATGGCAATGATTGGCGCAAGATCGAGGAAGCCGCCAAAACCTACAAGGGCGACGACTAGGCTCGTGACGGCCTGGCGCAAATCGCCGTGGCCAGGATGGCGATGCGAGCGGTTCCGCCGGCGTGGGATCAAGCCTCAACCTGAGCGCATCACGCCGGGCTCGCCGGCCTCGTCCGCCTGACCGGGCCGCTGGGGTTCCGACACCAGATCCTGGAATTCGATGGTCGTCACCAGGTAGCCTGCCTCGTCGTAGATCTTGGTCACCCAGGATGTCGGGTCCGACCCGGCGGCAATGCCGTCGAGCATGGCTTCCTTCGCAGCCCGCTTAGCCTCGGCTTTCGCCGTTTCGAGATTTTCCATCTCGACGTGGATCGGCGGCTGCGCCGCGGCTTCGAGAAACTCAAAGCGGAATTTCGGCATTCGTCTCTCCGTTTCCAGCGGCGGGCGGCGCAGGCGCAATCGATCCATGATCATCCGCTGCCGTCGCGTTGCTCCTCCAGCACGGTCTCGGCGATATATTCCTTGAGGTCGCCCACTTCCTCGTCGATCTCGTCAGGCTCTATGCCTTGGCTTTCGGCGTCGGCGATACATTGGTCGGCCAATTCGGCGGCGACTATCTCGGCCGGCATCGCGACCCGAGGTTCGGCCTTATGCTCATTGATCCATTCCTCCACGAAATGCGCCGTTTTGTTCACGAGCATGTCGGCCTCCGGCGAGGCTTCGGCTACGGGCTGTTCCAGCTTGATATCCATGCAAGACCATCCTTGAATGATCTTCTTCAACGCCGATTGGTCGCAAAGGATGCAGCGCGCGCTCGATGGTGAGCGGCGGGCCGGGGATCGGCTGACGAAGCGCCGGTCGGAGCCCGCGCAGGCCCAGCCGGGAACCTGAATCACGGTCGAACATTCTTGCTGTTGGGATAAACTGATCGCAGGCGAAAGACGTGAAGGCTCAGGGCTTTAGAGCGCTACTGGCCAGCAAGACACTCGCTGCCGGGCGCAATGCCGGCTATTGGCTCGACATCGTCAAATATGTCGCCGTAGCGGTCGCCGCTGCCGTCGTCACGCTGGCCGCGGTAAACCTGACCCCGGAGCCGCGTGTCATCCGCACGATCGTTCCGCACCGCTTCGACGCGGCGGATCCGCAATTCGTGCAAAGCATGAGCAGCTATTCGCAAGGGCAGATCTCCGGGCAGAACGCCGTGCAAACCCTCGTCAACGGCGACGAGATTTTTCCTGCGATGCTGCAAGCGATCGGCGTAGCCCGATCCAGCATCGACATGGAGACCTACATTTATTGGTCGGGCTCGGTCGGCTATCAGTTCGCCACGGCCTTGGCCGCGAAAGCCCGCGAAGGCGTCGAGGTCCGAGTGCTGGTCGACTGGCTTGGCTCCCTGCCCTTCGACGAGAACCTGATCCACATCATGACGGGCGCTGGGGTGCGGTTCCAGCGCTACCGGCCTGTCTACTGGTATACGCTTGACCGAGTGAACAACCGGACCCACCGCAAACTGCTCATCGTGGACGGGCGGGTCGCGTTCACTGGCGGGGTCGGCATCGCGGACAACTGGCTGGGCGATGCGCGCAATCCGAACGAGTGGCGTGACACTCATTATCGGATTGAGGGGCCTTCGGTGGGCGCGTTCCAGGCGGCCTTCGCCGAGAACTGGCTGGAGACCGCGGGCGAAACATTGCAAGGAGAGAAGTTCTATCCGCCACCCGAACCCGCAGGCGCGCTTAGCGCCCAGCTGGTCCTGTCATCGCAACCGAACGGCTCCGAGGATATGGAGCTGATGATGCTGGCCGCGATCGCCGCGGCCAAGGATCACCTGCGCATCGGCATGGCCTACTTCGTGCCGGACGAAATCGCGCTGCAGCAGATACTCGACGCCAGGAAACGAGGCGTGGCCGTCGACGTCATCGTGCCCAATTCGCTGACCGATGTGCCCATCGTGCGAAAAGGCTCGCGCCACTTCTGGGGAGAACTGCTCGAAGCGGGCGTGCGCATCTACGAGTTTCAGCCGACGATGTATCATCCCAAACTGCTCATCGTCGATGACGTCTGGGCAAGCTTCGGTTCCACCAACCTGGACGAGCGCTCGTTGCGCCTGAATGACGAAGCCAGCCTCAATGTCTACGGCAGCGATTTTGCGCAGACGCAGATCGACTTGTTCAACGAGGACCTGAAACGGTCGAGGCAGATCACCCTGGCGGAGTGGCAGGCGCGTCCGCTGACCGAGAAAGTCACCGATTGGCTTGCGAGCAAGCTGCACACGCAGCTTTAGGTTCGACACGAAGAGTTTCGCGCTACGATTCACCTGGGTTAGAGCGGATCATCAACAAACATGCAGGATGGTCGTGCCAAAACTTTGGGGTTGGCAGGCCCGGTCGGCGGCCGTTGTGTCACGAGCATGTCCGCCGGTCGGGCATCCTTTGGTCTGGGGCACGGAGGAGGAGACAATGCCGATTACGAGACTGTCGAAAGGCGCATTCCTGCCGGACGAGGTGACCTTCCTTGGCCGCGTCCTTGAACTCAGCGCCGGCGCCGACGAAACCGAGGAGCAGCGCGAGCGGCGGGCCTTGCGCATCATCGCGAACTACATGGCGGGGATCACCGACGAGCGGGAGCTGGCTGAGCTGTCGCGAAGACCGCTGGGCAGATAACGCCCCAGCGGAGCGGCCAGGCAAAGCAGGGCCGCGATGAAACTTTCGACGGTTTTTCCAGTTCGGTTGCAAGGAGGATCCTCGACATGACTGAACCCGGTGAAGGCAGTTCTCATGGGCGAATTGACGACAAGCAGCTCGTCATTCTGCTGAAGCAAAAAACCGGCATCTCCGATGCTCAAGCCAGGAGGTTGATAAAGGCCGTCGGGCGCGACCGGCCGTCGCTTTTGCGAGAAGCCCGGATCATAAGGGCGCGTGTTCAGGCGTCCGCTTCAGGTCGTATGTGACCGGCGGAATGCGGCGCATGTTCTACCGGCTTGCGCGACCGTGAAGGCGCTTCGCGGCTTGCGGTTTCGCAGGCGGTGCCGCCAGCGGCTCGTCGAAGTCCGCCGGCTTGCACGGGCATGCCGTTTGCGCGATGCTGAACGGTCATGACCACCCAGTATCTGGACCACAAACTGGAATGCCCGTTTTGCGGCGTCATCCGTTTGAACATTCCAGCCGATGCCCAACCCGCAACGCCGATCCACTGCGCCGAGTGCGGCGAATATCTCGGCACGTGGGATGAGCTTCAAACAGACTTCGAGCAGCAAGGCGGCACGGATGGCGTTTTCCGGCTGGACCAGGGACGTATCCAAAAGCTCAATTCCAGTCGGTGAGAAGGCCGCCGCCGGCGGCACGGATGCCGGCTGATCGACTGCTCGGCGCGCCGAACATCGGGCCTGAGAAATGGGGCATGAGAGCATCCGCCAGGTCCTTGACGCTTCAAACCCATAAACCCATATCGAAGCCGGGCGCAGACCGCCGCGGTCCCCGCCCCTATCAAACTCAAATTGTTCGTTCGACTTGGAGGATCTTATGAACGATCGGATGTTCGACAGCCCTGTTTTCGTCAAGAGCGGAAACAGCCTTGTCCAGGAGATCGCGTGCCTCGAGGACGCCCTGGAATTCCTCTATGAATGGCCGAAGAACCGGCGCGGGCCGATCTATGAAACGGCGCTGCGCGCTTGCCAGAGGGCCTTCGACAGCGGTTTTCCGCTGACGGCCGCCAGAGAGGCATTTTGCGGTTTCGCAAAATCCGCCAGAATCCATGAAGACGTGAGCACCACCTTGCCCTGGATGGTCGGCCAAGGCCGCAAGGGCGGCGGGCTGACCGCCTAGCATCGCTGCGGATCGAGGGAGTTTTGCGATGTTCGCCAAACCGTTCGAAAAACCAATCCGCGTCTGGGTAGGACTGGGATTTCCGCGTCAGTTGAACACCGTCGTGGACGCCTATCAGTTCGCCATCGACTGGTGTGGTAACAGCCCCGAGCAAAAAGCGGCCATCCGTGCCTGCAGGGCAGCCCTCGCCGGGGATGTCGATGCGGAAACAGCGAGGGGCGTTTTCGTCGCCTTCCCGCGCAAGAAGGACATCCTCATCGAGGATGGCGCCATTCCCCCCATTCTGGGAAGTGCGCGGCCGAAGCATGTCTGATGTGACCGAGGCGGCGGGCAACGCCGCCTCCTTCCTCCGACAAGAAGCCAGCTTGGATAGTTGATCCCGAAATGGAGGCAACCGACGGCATGGGCGGGGGGCGTTGGGGAGCCGCCGGTTACCAGGACTGGGGGCCATTTAATCGGTCAATGCATAGGCCCTTATGCGATAATGCCACCAATGCGCGTTCATGGGAACTGCTTTCCAGCTTAAAATTCAAACGTATATGCGGGAAAGCGCACATTCACGATGACCTTCGCGCGCTGCCCGCGACAGGAACCAGATCGGACGTGCCGCGTCATAGAGACAGGTCCTTGTCGCGGTGGAGTGACGTCGATGGTCAGGTTCCTTGTTGTCGTCTGGGTGGCGCTCTTGCTCGCGTGCGGCGTCGCGCAGGCAGGGAGGCTGGAGCCCGGCGCCGTCAATCAAGCGCAATTCAGCGAAGGCGAGCCCAAAGGCGTCAGCCCCATGCTGCTCAAGGCGCAGGTGCTTCTGGATCGCGCCCGCTTCTCGCCCGGCCTGATCGACGGCCGCGCGTCGCAGAACTTAACCAAGGCGCTCGCGGCCTTCCAGGCAGCGAACGAATTGCCCTCCGACGGCAAGCTCACGCGGGAGACGTGGGACAAGCTCGCGGCGACCTTCGCCGGTCCGGTGCTGGCAACTTATGAGACCACCGCGAAGGATGTGCGCGGCCCCTTCACCAGGCGTATCCCGGCCCGCATGGAGAGCATGGCGCATCTCAAGCGCCTGGGTTATCGCAACGCGCGGGAGAAGCTGGCGGAACGGTTTCATGTCAGCGAAGAATTGCTGAGGATGCTCAATCCCAAAGCCGGGTTCAGCAAGGCCGGCACAGCCCTGGTGGTGCCCGATGTCGGCCGCGGCGATCCACCTTCACAGATAGCCAGCGTCGAGGTCGACAAGGC
>NZ_RZSB01000040.1:0-18163 GCF_004023285.1 Mesorhizobium sp. M2A.F.Ca.ET.067.02.1.1 | reverse complement strand
GGTATCGACATGGACCTTGCGCGCGGCATAGCCGCCGAGCTTGGCGTCGAATCCGTGTTCGACCGGTCCGCCGTGACCTTCGATGGCATGGTGCAAAAACTGATCTCCGGTCAGGCGGACCTGGCGATCGGCAAGCTCAGCCGCACGCTTCAGCGCGGCCGCTCGATCCTCTATTCACGCCCTTATGCCATGCTGCATCAGGGGCTGCTCGCCAATCGCGTGAACCTGGCGCGCATCACGCAAGGCAAGCCGCCCGAACAGATCATCCGCGATTTCTCCGGCGATCTCGGCGTGATCGAAGGCTCGTCCTTCGCCACGTATGCGGCGGCCACTTTCCCGCACGCCACGATCCAGCGCTTCGCGGGCTGGAACACGGTCATCGACGCGATCCGCAATGGCACGATCGACCTTGCTTATCGCGATGATTTCGAGATCAAGAAGCTGATGGTCGATGACCCGTCGATGACTGTCGTCGCGCGCTCGATCACGCTGACGGACAAGGTCGACACAATCGCGGTCGGCGTCAGCCCGGCCAATCCGCATCTCGCGGCCTTTGTCGATCTCTATCTCGATCTGGCAAGGGGTCAGCAGGTCCTCAACACCGACGAGATCATTGCGCGCTATCGCCAGGGGAGCAAAGCCTGACAATGGCCGTCTCGGATGCAGCCGCACCCATGCCTCTCGATTGGCGCCTGGCGGCAAAGCGCATCCTGCGCTCGCCGTTGACGACGATCATCATGATCCTGGCCGGGATTCTGTGCGGACTGTACTACCCGACCTTCGCCCATGCGATCAGCCCCGTGGCGCAGGTCTACCTGAATTTCCTCAAGATGGTCGTCCTGCCTTACCTGGTCTCGTCCGTCATCTTCTCGATCACAGCCATGGTTCAGGACCCGAAATCGGTCCGCTATCTCGGTAAGGTGGGTATAGCCGTGTTGGTCGTGTCGTTTCTCGCCGTGCTGGTCAGCGGCACCTATTCGCTGATCCTCAAGCCGGGCCAGATCGAGAACCCACAGTCGCGCATCGAGCTCGGCGAATTCATCAATTCGCAAGGCAGCGTCTCCACCGATCTCGCCTTCCCGTTCCAGCCGCCACCTCCCACCGCCGATCCGAACGGCGGACATTCGATCTTCCTGGACCTGGTGCCGAACAACGTTTTCAACGCGCTGGCCTCGGGCCAGACCATCCAGGTCCTCTTGTTTTGCCTGCTTTTCGGGCTGGCGATGGGCAAGATTCCCCAGCCCTCGTCGCTGAGCCTCTCACAGGCGCTCCACGCGGTGTATCGGGCCTGCACGGTGCTGACCAACTGGTTCGTCTGGGGACTGCCCTTCGCAACCTTCGTCCTGATCGCCGACCAGACCGCGTCGACCGGCACCAAGCCGCTGATGCTGATGGGCGGCTATCTGCTGGTGATGGGCCTTTCCTGCCTGACATTCCTCGCCGGCGCGTTCGCGATTATCGCCATCAGGTCGCGGCGAAGCTACTGGGCCACGATCAAGACCCTTCAGCCGCTTCTGATGGTTGCCATCACGACGCGCTCCACCGTCGCGTCGCTGCCCTGGGTCATCAATCTTTTGAGCGAGCGGCTGCGCTTCAACCTGGTGGTGGTCGAGCTGCTCGTGCCGCTGCAGGCGGCGCTGCTGCGGACCGGGCCGGCGCTGGTCTACACATCCGGCGCCCTGTTCATTGCCCAGCTCTACGGCCATCAGCTGGCGATCCCGGACCTCATGCTTGTCGGCGTCGTCTCCGCGCTTCTGGCGCTGACGACAGGCGGCATGGGCAGCCTGCTCATCCTCTCGCAGATGTCCATCGTCTGCGGCTATCTGAAGCTTCCCTTCGAGGCGGCATTCGCCCTGTTCGTCGCGGTGGACGCGGCCGTGGACACGCTGATGACGCTGTCCAGCGTCTCCACCGTGGCGGCAAGCACGGCAATGATCGCACCCAGCCATAGGGAGACGGTGCAGAGCGCCGAAACCGTCGCGCAAGGTCTCGAAGCCGAGCCCGCCCGATGATCGACGACGCCATCCGTCCGCAGCTCGGCATCATTGGCGGCCTCGGGCCGCTGGCGTCGGCCGACTTCTATTTCAAGCTGACACGGATGACCGAGGCGCTGCGCGACAACGAGCATGTGCCTTCCGTCATCCTCAGCGTGCCGCAGCTGCCCGACAGGACCGAAGCGATCCTCAGCAACCATGACGGGCCGCTGGCCCCGCTGACCGCTGCGGTCTCGACGCTCAACGCGCTCGGCGTTGCCTGCATCGCCATGCCCTGCAACACCGCCCATCATTGGTACGACAAGCTGGCGGCGAACTCGTCAGCCGAGATCATCCATATCGGCGACGCGGTGGTGGCGGAAATCCGCCGCGGCCTGGACCGGGGCAGGGTGGCGAACCTCGCAACCCGGGGCACCCTGGTTTCCGGTTTCTATCAGCACAGGATAGCGGCGGCGGGCTTCGACCTCTGCCTTCCGCAGGATGCCGAGTTTCAGGAACGCGTCGACAGCGCGATCATGCTCGTCAAGGCCGGTTCGATCGCGCAAGCCGCGGCCGAGACCGAGCGCGCGCTTCATCTCGCGCAAATGGCCGGCGCAGATGTCGCCCTACTTGGCTGCACCGAACTGTCCGTCGTGGCAGCCAGCCTCGGCGACACGAACGGACTGGTCGTCGTCGACAGCAATGCGGCGCTGGCGCGGGCCAGCCTGCAACGGTTGGGCTACCCTGTGCAGGAAGCGCGAGGCCTGCCCACCGTCTCGTCGCTGCCGGCAGACGGCCGGCCGTCCTTGCGTGTCACCCGGCGGGCTTCCTAATGCATGGCGCCCAGAACTGTGCAGCGGTTCTGGGACAACGACATGCATCAAACAAAGACTTAAGGCCGCGTCGCCAGAATCCGGTTCGGCGCGACGAGCTTTAGACGCGCAAGTTTCCATCGCCTTGCCGTCGATATCCGCTTGCCAGCGGCCGATGTGCTCCAAGTCATAAAATCTTTGAGAGAATATTTTCCGCCTCCCGTCCGAGAGGAAATGCGCTTCTTTGCCCGAGCCGGCAGCATTGGTGATGCTTGATATCAAGGCTTCGCATCCCGCCAGGCCCAAATGATTTCAGGATTGCAAGGAACGCATCATGTCCGAACCCGGCAACGCTTCAAATTCTCTCGTTACGTCAACCACCAGGCGCGCCGGACTGGCGGCGCTTCTCGCCACGACATTGGCCGTCATCGGCCTCAACGCGCCGTCGTCGTCCTTCGCCGAGGAGAAGAAGGCGATCAAGGTCGGCATCATCAGCGGCGAGGATGAGGATGTCTGGCGCGTCGTCACCGCCGAGGCGGCCAAGAAAGGGCTGACCATCGAGACAGTCGTCTTCAACGATTACACCCAGCCCAACGAGGCGCTGGAGCGGGGCGAGATCGACGCCAACGCCTTCCAGCACAAGCCGTATCTCGACAACCAGATCAAGACGCAAGGCTACCACATCGTGCCGGTTGGCTATACCGGCGTCTGGCCGATAGGGCTTTATTCGAAGAAGCATGCCAAGGTCGCCGACCTGCCGGAAGGCGCTGTCATCGGCCTGCCCAACGACCCGTCCAACGAGGGCCGCGCGCTGCACGTGCTGGAGCATGAGGGCCTGATCAAGCTGAAAGACGGCACCGGCATCCTGGCGACGACCGCCGACATTGCCGACAACCCGAAGAAGCTCGAGATCAAGGAGCTCGACGCCGGCATCGTCGGCCGCTCGGTCGACGATCTTGACGCCGCGGTCGTCAACACCGACTGGGCGCTGAAGAGCGGCCTCGGCCCGGAAAACCGCATCGCGCAGGAGCCGGTGGCCGACAATCCCTACCGCAACTTCATCGCGGTCAAGATCGGAAGCAAGAACGAGCCCTGGGTGAAGACGCTGGTCGCCTCCTACCAAAATGAGACGGTCAAGGCCGAGTTCGACAAGGTCTACAAGGGCACCGGGATCAGCGCCTATTGACCGGCGCATGGTTGGCAGAAATGGGCGGTCCGCTGTTGAGCGGGCCGCCGTCGCGTTTGCGTGGCACTGAAACGGAAACAGAGATGAACCAGCACGTCACCGCCGGACTTGCCGATCCGGTCCGCGTCGAGCCGACCGGGCGGGAAGACGTTGTCCGCCTCGTCGATCTGAAGCGCCGCTTCGGCGCGACGGCGGCGCTCGACGGCGTCTCGCTGACCGTGAAGAAGGGCGAGATCCTCGGTATCATCGGCCGCAGCGGCGCCGGCAAGTCGACGCTGATCCGCTGTCTGAACGGGCTGGAGCGGCCGGATTCCGGCGAGGTCTTCATCGAGGGGCGCGAGATCAGCCGCCTCGGCGAGCGCGAGCTGCAGCCGCTGCGCCGCCGCATCGGCATGGTGTTCCAGCATTTCAATCTCTTGTCGGCCAAGACCGTCGAGGACAATGTCGCGCTGCCGCTCAAGATCGAAGGACGCCCGCGCGCCGAGCGTGTGGCCCGCGCGGCCGAGCTGCTGCAACTCGTCGGCCTGTCGGAGAAAGCCAAGGCCTATCCCGCTTCGCTGTCGGGCGGCCAGAAGCAGCGCGTCGGCATCGCCAGGGCTTTGGCCGCGCGGCCGGCGCTGCTCTTGTCGGATGAGGCGACATCGGCGCTCGATCCGGAAACGACGCGCTCGATCCTGGCGCTGCTCAAGGACATCAATTCCAGGCTCGGCCTCACCATCCTGCTGATCACGCATGAGATGGAGGTGATCCGCTCCATCGCCGATCGAGTGGCGGTGATCGATGCCGGCCGGATCGTCGAGGAGGGCGCCGTCTGGCAGGTCTTCGCCGATCCGAAGTCGGAGATCACCCGCAGCCTGCTCGGCGGCATCCGGCCGCAACTGCCGCCCGAGATTGCCAGCCGGCTGGTTCCGGGCGAAGGGGCGGAAACGATCCTCCGGATCGACGTCGCCGGCGAGGCGGCGCGTCGCCCGCTGCTGTCCGAGCTTGGCGCCAGCGTGCACGGCGCGTTCCGGCTTGTGCATGGCGGCATTGACCATGTGCAGCAGCAGCCGGTCGGCACGTTGTTCGTGGCGCTCCCTGGAGCCGACGCTGCCCATCTGGCGGCGGTTATCGCTTTCCTGAAGAACCGCGGCGCGCGGGTGGAGGTGCTTGGCCATGTCGCCGGTCCTGTTTGAACTCCTGCTTCGTTCGATCTGGGAGACGGTGCTGATGACCGGCGCGTCCGGTCTGATCTCGCTTGTCTTCGGCCTGCCGCTCGGCCTTGCCCTGGTCGCCACCGATCGCGGCGGCATCGCCGAAAGCCTTTGGGTCAACCGCATCCTTGGCGCCGTCATCAATGGCTTCCGTTCGGTGCCGTTCATCATCCTGCTGGTGGCGCTGATCCCGGTGACGCGGCTGATCGTCGGCACCTCGATCGGTACCTGGGCGGCGATCGTGCCGCTGTCGATCGCGGCGACGCCCTATTACGCGCGCATTGCCGAAGTGTCGCTGCGCGAGGTGGACCACGGGTTGATCGAGGCGGCGCGCGCCATGGGCGGCAACCGCTGGACGATCATCCGCGAGGTGCTGGTGCCGGAGGCGCTGCCGGGCATCGTCGCCGGCTTTACCGTGACGCTGGTGACGCTGGTCGGCGCCTCGGCCATGGCCGGCGCCATCGGCGCCGGCGGTCTCGGCGATCTCGCCATCCGCTACGGCTATCAGCGCTTCGAAACCAGCGTCATGGTCGCCGTTGTCATCGTGCTCATCGTGCTCGTCTGCGGCATCCAGTGGATCGGCGACCGGCTGGTCGCTCGTCTGGATCATCGCGGATGATGTGCGGCATCCGAACGCAATTTGCCGCAAAAGCCGGGAATTGAGCGCTGGTATGCTGCGTTTGCAATGAGATTGTTCGGTGTGTTTCTTCACCGGCAATGACACGCATGTCATCGTGCGATGGGGAGCTAAAACAAAGAGTTACCGACAAGAGGAGCCTGTCCATGCCAAGAATAGTTCCGGTGCTCGATCTCGACCGCCTGGAGCAGGGTCCATCCGAGCTTCGAACTTTCTTGTTTGATTTGCGCACCGCCGCCCGCGATGTCGGGTTCTTCTATCTGAGCGGTCACGGCATCACCCAACCGGAGATCGACGCGGTGCTGGGTGCCGCGCGCGGCTTCTTTGCCTTGCCGGAAGCCGACAAGCTTGCCATCGAAATGGTGAAGTCGCCGCAGTTCCGCGGCTATACGCGCGCCGGCGGCGAACTGACCAGCGGCAAGGCCGACTGGCGCGAGCAGCTCGACATCGGCGTCGAACGCGCGACCATTGCGCAAGGGCCGGGCGTGCCGGCCTGGACGCGGCTGCAGGGCCCGAACCAGTGGCCGGCCGCGCTCCCCGATCTGAAGCCGGCGTTGCTCGCCTGGCAGGCCAAGGCGGCCGATGTGGCGATCCGGCTGCTCAAGGCATTCGCGCTGTCGCTCGACCAGCCGGAGGATGCCTTCGATGCGATCTATCGCGGCGAGCCGAACCACCGCATGAAGATCGTGCGCTATCCCGGCCGCGACACGACCGGCGACGACCAGGGCGTCGGCGCGCATAAGGATGGCGGCTTCCTCACCCTTCTGCTGCAGGACGAGAACAAGGGGTTGCAGGTCGAGTATGACGGCAGCTGGGTCGATGTCGACCCGATCCCGCGAACGCTGGTCGTCAACATCGGCGAACTGCTTGAACTCGCCTCGAACGGCTATCTCAGGGCGACCGTGCACCGCGTCGTCACGCCGCCCGCCGGCGTCGAACGGATTTCGGTGCCGTTCTTCTTCGGCGCCCGTCTCGACGCCACGATCCCGCTGCTCGACCTGCCGGAGGAGCTGGCGGCCGAGGCGCGCGGCCCGGCCAGCGACCCTGACAACCCGCTGTTTCGCAACGTCGGAACCAATGTGCTGAAAAGCCGGCTGAGGTCACATCCCGACGTAGCCCGGCGCCATTATGCGGATCTGTTGGAAAAAGCATCGGCCGCCGGCTGACGACTTCACAATGATTAAGCGAGATTTTTTCGCGATCTCGGTATTTTTTGGAATTTCGTTCGTGGAAAATACGCCGCCGAGACCCCAAATAGGCTGCATCGCTCGGCGTTTTCCTCCCATTGCGCCGGGCGATGTTCCCCTCTGAAGGTTATGACCTTCATGCTTGGCCGGGCCGCTTTCGCGCCCGGCCTTTTTCTTTCAAATGCTTTAGAGATGCCTTGATCAGGCGAGGCGATACTGATCGCGACAAAGCGGCCTAAAGCATGTCTCCCGAAAGTGGGAACTGGTTTCGGGATAAAGACATGCGTAAAACTAAAAACCTAAAGCGCATGGAGCGAATCTGAAGATCGCGACGCGCTTTACTTCGTCAGCTTCGGCAATCCCGCCGCCAGCGCGTCGATGGCCAGCCGCACCTTCAACGGCAGATGCGGCATCTGGAGCCAGAGTGCGTGGCAATCGTAGAGATAGTCCGGCTTGTCAGGCAGCACGCGGATGAGCTTGCCTGCTTCGACACGCTCACGCACCAGCCAGTATGGCAGCCAGGCCAGCCCCATGCCTTCGCTCGCCGCGTCGGCGATGGCATCGAGATCGTCGAGACGCAATCGACCGACCGGCGCGAACTCTGCGACGGAACCGTCATCGCGCGGGAAGAGCCATGGCTGCAACACATGGCCGAGCCGCCGGTAGACGATCGCCTGATGGGCGGCGATATCCTCAAGATCGGTGGGCTTGCCGAAGGTCTCGATGTAGGACGGCGAAGCGCAGACGACCATGCGCTGGCGCGCGACTCGGCGCCCGATGATGCCAGCCCGATCATCCAGCGGGCCGGTACGGATCGCCAGGTCGAAACCATCCTCGACGAGATCGGCGAAGCGGTCGCTGAGCGACAGATCCAGTTCCAGTGTCGGATAACGCCGGGCAAGGGCGAGCAGGATCGGTGTGACGCAGTGCCGGCCGAAATGCGCCGGCATCGTCACCCGCAGTTTCCCGCGAGGTTCGGACAGCTGGTCGGCCGCCAGCGCATCGGCCGCCTGCGCTTCCGCCAGTACGATCCTGCAGCGCTCATAATAGGCGCGCCCGAAATCGGTCGGGCTCTGCCGGCGCGTGGTGCGGTTGATGAGCCGTGCGCCGAGCCGCTCCTCAAGGGAGCGGACATGCTTGCCGACCATCGGCCCCGAAAGCTCGAGAGCCGCCGCGGCGGCCGTGAACGAGCCGAGGTCGATGGCTTTCACGAACACTTCCATGCTTTCGAGGCGATCCATATTGAAAACCTATTGTTTCGACTGTTCTGCCTGAACAGCGATTTATCTGCTCTCCACGCCCCTGCATAGTTCCATTCCATCGATTGGATTTGGAGTTGCATGGATGGCAAGGGTTGTTCGCTTTCACAGTCACGGCGGTCCCGAGGTGCTTCGCATCGAGGAGATAGAGGTTCCGTCGCCAGGTCCTGGCGAGGTGCGGATCCGCGTCAGGGCACTCGGCTTGAACCGGGCCGAAGCCTCGATGCGCAACGGCACTTACATCGAAACGCCGTCGCTGCCGTCAGGCCTCGGCCTTGAGGCAGCCGGCTTTGTCGAGGCGATCGGCGAGGGCGTCGCTGGTTTCGCGCCGGGCGATGCGGTCAGCATCATCCCGCCGCGATCGATGGCGCGCTGGCCTGCGTATGGCGAGCTTGTGACCTTTCCTGCCGAGCTCGTCGTCAAGCATCCGCCATCGCTTTCGTTCGAGGCCGCCGCGGCGACATGGATGCAATATCTCACCGCTTATGGCGCGCTGATCGATATCGCCCATCTGTGCGGTGACGAGCCCGTCGTCATCACCGCCGCTTCGAGCAGCGTCGGGCTCGCCGCCATCCAGATCGCCAACAGAATTAGCGCCGTGCCGATCGCCGTCACCCGGACATCGGCCAAGAAGACGCCATTGCTCGATGCCGGCGCTGCGCATGTAGTGGCCTTGGCTGAGGACGATCTCGAAGCGCGGCTGAGAGCGATCGCGCCGCAAGGCGTGCGCGTCGTGCTCGACCCCGTCGGCGGCCCGATTTTCACGCCTCTTGCAGCCGCGATGGCACGCGGCGGCATTCTCATCGAATATGGCGGCCTCAGCCCTGAGCCGACGCCGTTCCCGCTGTTCGAGGTCCTGGCGAAGACGTTGACGCTGCGCGGCTACCTTGTCCACGAGATCACCGGCGATCCCGCCCGGCTGCAAACAGCCAAGCGCTTCATCCTCGATGGCCTCGCATCGGGCGCGCTGAGGCCGATCATCGCCAGGACGTTTCCGTTCGAGGCGATCGCCGAGGCGCACCGCTTTCTCGAGGCTGGCGAACAGTTCGGCAAGATCCTCGTGACTGTGTGAGGGCCTGAAAGGATCGGCGCCCGATCGAGCGGCGCGCCCGATCGATCATGCCGCTCGAATTACGGAGACCGTCGCTAGCCGCGCTTTTCGATAACCGCGTAGAGCACGTTGCGGTTCTCGCCATAGAACACCTGCGCGTCGACGGTGTTGCGGTCGACGCTGGCATTGATGATGTTCCACATGTCGGCTTCCGAGCGCAGCAGCAGCACCCAGTCCATGAATGTCTCGCGATAGCCGGCGTCGGGAGTGCCTTCGGCATAGTTGGCGAACAGGAACCTGCCGTTCGGCTTCAGCATCTGCAGGCACGTCTTCGTCAGCTTAACCGCGACGTTGTGCTGAAGATAGTCGTAAAGGCCCGAAGCATAGATCAGGTCGAACTTGCCGAGCTTGTGGCCTCTCGTGAGCACGGTTCGCACCGAGCCGTCCACGGCCTCGATCGCGGTGCCCTGGAAATCGCGCGCGATCAGACCGACGCTCTGCGGATCCTGGTCGAGCGCGACCCACCGCTTCAGCCTGCCCTCGGCAAGTGCGGTCGAGCGGTTGGCCTCGCGCAGATGGCCGGCCGCGATCGCCAGCACTTCCGCTTCCGGTCCATTCCTCGCCGCCGTCTCGTCGACATATCGGGTCAACAGGTCCCGCCGTTCCCGCGCCGCGACGCATGACGGCACATTCTGGGTATGGCTGTAGAGCGCTTTGCCGATCTCCGAGGCGTTGGCCACGTCGTCGGCCACATGCGGATCGCAATAGATAAAGTCGAGCAGCTGCGCGTCGCCGGAATAACCCCTGGGTTTGGTGAAGGACCAGTGCGTGAGGGGATCCTGGAGGAAATATTGCAGGATCGCGTGGTTCTGTGCCACCGGTATTAAGGCCTGCCAGACGTCGGGATGAACCCTGGAGCGCAGCGCGCTGAGGACCGACAGCAGGCGCCGGACGATCTCGGCGGGATCCCTCTGCTGCTCGATCTGTTGGTGCGTCGTCAACAGGATGAGCGCGAGCTCCGCGCGAGCGTCCTCGAAGGCTCCGCCATGGCGCTCGGGCTTCCCTCGATGCAGACCGGCGGCAATCGTCTTAGCAGTAATCAGGCTTTTGCCATCAAAAACGGTCTGCACTGGATACTCCGTGGTTAACAGTCATTTAACTTATTGCGTAGAATGTCGGATTTGCCAACGGTGATCGTTAGCATTTTAATGATATGATTAATTTCCCGCTAACCATCTCGCTTCATTGGATATTTTGCGGGCCGGAATTCGGGTTCGAGTTAACGCAAACTTGTCTCCCGCCGTGGCATTTTATTGCTCGGCAAACCGTTGTTTCGCTAGGAGCGGGCCCGCGTGGGGGCAGGAGCGAGAAAAGAGTTCGAAAGGCAAAAACCCTTTGAGCAGGGGTTCATTGCGGACGAACGCGTCGCGTCCAGATTGGCCGATATGGCGCATGTCGAGCCCTACGAGCCGCGTCCCGGCCCGGGGCCGAACGAGCTGCGCGTCCTTTATCGCGAGGAATCGCAGGCGAAGCGGCGGCGGGAAGCCAGGCCCGGGCTTTGGATGGCCGTCGCCATCTATGTGCTGTTCTCGGCGACGGATCTGCTGCTGATACCGGATGTGGCGCTCTACACGATCACGGCGCGCTTCGCCGTCGGCCTGACCGCGCTGCTGACGCTGGAGGGCCAGCTTCGCCGCGGTGTTGCCACGCAATGGCTCGACGTGACCTGCGCGGCCGCAATCATCTTTGGCTATATCGGCTGGCTGTGGCCTACATCCTGGGGAGCCGACCGGGAAACCGTCGCCTACTACATGGTGTTCGGCACGATCTTCATGATGAGCGCCAACCTCTTTTTCACATTCAGCTTCAAGCTTTCGATCATCACGTCGACCATAATCCTGTGCATTCTGTACGTGGTAAATTATTTCGTGCCTGCTTCGCTGACGTACAAAATGGTGTTCGGTACCTTCTACGTCTCCTGCTTCACTTTCACCTCCTATGTGAACTGGAAGCTGAACGAGGAGCGCTACAACGTCTTCCTCAACGCGCTCGAAGCCAAGATCCAGCACAAGGAGGCGACGGAGCGCGGCAAGGCATTGCTGAGACTATCGCGGACGGATCCGCTGACGGGCCTGGAGAACCGCCGCGCGATCGACGAGAAGCTGCGCGAATACTGGAGCGACTGGCAAAAGCTCGGCAACCGTTTCGCGGCGATCCTCATCGATGTGGATTTCTTCAAGAAGTTCAACGACTGCTATGGCCACCAGGAGGGCGATCGTTGCCTGATCCATGTCGCCAACGCGCTGGGCGAGCTGGTCACGCGATACAACGGCTCGATCGGGCGCTACGGCGGCGAGGAATTCATCGTGCTCGCCCGCATGAACGACAAGGAACAGGTCGCCGCTCTCTCGGAAGCCATTTGCCGCACGGTGGAGGATCTGGCGCTGACGCACGAGCTGCGGCGCGACGGCACCTCGATCGTGACGGTGAGCGTCGGCGCCGCCTTCACCAGGACGCAGGCCGGCGCCAAGCTGGAGAAGATCATCCACGAGGCCGATCGCGCGCTGTACCTGGCGAAAGCCGGCGGCCGCAATTGCGCGCGCCTGTTCGACCCGACCGATCCGCAGAGCAGCGACGAGAGCGAGAACATCGCGGCCTTGCTCAAGATCGCAATCGACAGGAATCTCGTCTCCCTGGTCTATCAGCCGATCCAGGAAATAGCCTCGGGCCGGGTCGAGGCCGTCGAGGCGCTGATGCGCCTCAAGATGCTCGACGGCATTCTGGTTCCGCCGAGCCTGTTCATTCCGGTGGCCGAACGCACCGGCGCCATCCTGGAGCTCGGCCGCTGGGCGATAAGGACGGTGTGCACCGACGTCCTTGCGCATGACGAAGTCCGCGTGGTCAGTGTCAACGTGTCGCCGATCCAGCTCAAGACGCCCGGCTTCGCGACCTCCGTCGCCGGCATCCTCGGCGAAACCGGCGTGGCCGGCAGCAGGCTTGCCTTCGAGATCACCGAGGGGCGCGAGCTGGAGATGGACTCCGACATCCTGCGTTGCATCAGCGACCTGAAGCTCCTGGGCATCAAGATCTGGCTCGACGATTTCGGCACGGGCTTCGCCGGCCTGTCATGGCTGCGCCTGATCGATTTCGACACGGTCAAGATCGACCGCTCGTTCCTGCATGACTGCGGCACGCCTAAGGGCATGGCCATGCTCCAGGACATCATCGCGCTGGTCCGCAACCGCGGCCACAAGATCCTGGTCGAAGGCGTGGAGACCGACGAGCAGATGGCCCTGATGCGCGAATTCGGCATCGACAAGGTCCAGGGCTACCACGTCGGCCGCCCGATGCCCGCCGCAAGCTTCCAGGCAAAGCAGCAGGTGCAGAAGCGCCCGTTCACGGTGCTGAAGTCGGCGTGATACGGCATTCGAATTGAAGCCGCAGGTAAAGGCATTTCCGAGATCGAGTCTAAGGCGCGGGCGGGGGAGCAGTTTCTCCTTGCTGCCTCCAGCCGCCTGTCCCGAACAGTTCGGCAAGGTGGTGGTCGTGGTTTGAGGCGCGCTTGCCTGTTTGCAGGCTGCTGCCCCGCTCAGCACGGGTTAATAGGCCGCGGCCGAGCCGGGTATAGCCTGAAGGCGCTCGATGTCCTGACGGGGCGGGGCGCCGAACAGGCGCCGATATTCGCGGCTGAACTGGGACGGGCTGTCGTAGCCGACCGCGAAACCGGCCGTGCCGGCGTTGGCCCCGTCGGCCAGCATCAGCCTTCGCGCTTCCTGCAGGCGTAGCTGCTTTTGATACTCGAGCGGGGTCATGCGTGTGATCGCCTTGAAGTGGGCGTGAAGCGACGACGCGCTCATGCCTGAGGCGGCGGCAATCTCGTCGATTCGCAACTGCGTGTGGAAGCCGTTGCGTATCGTGGCGATGGCGCGGCTCACCTGGTTCAGGTGGCTGTCGACGGTTCCCATTTGACGAAGCGTTGCGCCATGCGGACCGGTGAGCAGACGGTAGAGGATTTCGCGCTCTACGAGCGGGGCCAGGACATCGATGGTCTCGGGGCTATCGAGCAGCTTCACCAATCGGCATGCGGCATCGATCAGGTCAGGATCGCTTGGATAGACGGCAAGCACGGGCAAGTCCTTCTCGGAAGAAACCCGCTGCTCGGTCACAAGCAGGTCGGCAAGTGCCGCGGGGTCGAAGTCGATCTTGCAGCAAAGATATGGCGCGGCCGGACTGGCCTCGAGAACATGGCCGACCAGAGGCAGGTCGACCGAAACAAGAAGATAGCTCGATGCATCATAGACCACGCTCTGGCCGGCCAGCGAGACGCGCTTCGACCCTTGGGCGATTATGCAAAGCGAAGCTTCATAGACCGCCGGCACCGGCGCGCTGGGATGGTCGGCGCGAATGAGCGACAGCCGGGGCACAGCGGTGCCGGACATGCCGGAGACCGGTGCGAACCGCGAGATCAGCTGAGCCAGGTCGGCAATTTTGTTCATGCTGCATAAATCTGCATCGCGCGCAATGTTGCAAGGCTTGGTCGGCTTATTTGGAGGATCGTGCAAACTCTTTGGACGATTACGCTACCGCTCTCCGCCTTCGCGCCACCATTTTTCGACCCGTCACCCGCAAGCGAAAAGGAAACGATCATGACGGGACTGAAAGACAAGGTTGTATTGATCACCGGCGCCTCGAGCGGCATCGGCGAAGCGACGGTTCGCGAGCTCTCATCGGCGGGCGCCAGGCTGTTTATCGGCGCCCGACGCGTCGAGCGTCTGAAGGCGCTGGCCGAGGAAATCGGTGAACGGGTCGCATGGCGCGAGTTCGACGTAACGGAGGCTGAGAGCTTCGATGCGTTCGCCGATGCCGCGCACGCCGAATTTGGACGGATCGATGTGCTGGTCAACAATGCCGGCGTCATGCCGCTGTCGCCGCTTGCCGCGCTGAAGCGCGATGAGTGGGCGCGCATGATCAACGTCAACATCTTCGGCGTGCTGAACGGGATCGCTTCGGTGCTGCCGCGATTCGTCGCGCAGAAAAACGGGCACGTCGTCAACGTGGCGTCCGTCGGCGCGCATCTCGTGCTGCCCACTGCGGCGGTCTACTGCGGCACCAAATATGCAGTATGGGCGATCACGGAAGGCCTGCGCCAAGAGCATGACGACATCCGCGCCACGATCATCTCGCCCGGCGTGACCGCGACCGAACTGGGCGACGACATCAGCGATCCCCAGGTGGCCGCGGCTTTGAAGGAGTGGCGGCGGAAATCACTTACGCCGGACGCCATCGCCCGCGCGATCCGCTTCGCCCTCGAACAGCCCGACGGCGTCGACGTCAACGAAGTGATCGTGCGCCCGACGGCAGCAAATATGTAGACATTCGTCTGCCAAGATGCCGGTTGTCAGTGAATGACGGGCAGGCCGGCCTGAACGCCGGCCTCCTCCAGCCCTTGAGCTCAAGCAGCCTTGACCTTCAGCTCTTCCTCGCCGCGCACCATCCTGGTCACGCCGGCGAAGTCGAGCTTGCCGGAACCGAGCACCGGCACTTTCGGCACGACGCGCACCTCGGCCGGCACCATCAGGTCCATGGCGCCATTCGCCTTGGCGAAGGCGAGGAAGTCCGCGCGTGTCGCGCCGGCAGCCTCGGTGATAAGGATGAGCTTCTCGCCCTTGCGCGCGTCCGGCACCGTCGCGACGGCTGATGGCGAGCCTTTCCACAGTTCACCGGCCAGCGCCTCGACCGCGGCAAGCGAGACCATCTCGCCGCCGATCTTGGCGAAGCGCTTGGCGCGGCCGCGGATCGAGATGAAGCCCGCGTCGTCGACGGTGACGACATCGCCGGTGTCGTGCCAGCCGTCCTTCACCGGCTCGATCACGCCGGGGTTTTCGGCGCGCAGATAGCCGGCCATGACGTTCGGGCCGCGCACGAAGAGCCGGCCGCCCTCGTCGACGCCGGGCACCGGGTCCAGGCGATACTCCATGCCGGGCATGATTTTTCCGACGCTGCCCGACTTGTTGTACATCGGCGTGTTGATGGCGATCACCGGGGCTGCTTCCGTCACGCCGTAGCCCTCGAGAATGCGCAGGCCGAACTTCTCCATATAGGTGGTGCGCGTCGCGGCCTTGACCGGCTCGGCGCCGGCGAAGCAATAGCGCACCGAGCGGAAATCGTAGGGGTGCGCGGTGCGCGCATAGCCGGCGAGGAACGTATCGGTGCCGAAGATGATCGTCGCGTTCGACCCGTAGATCAGTTCCGGCACGATGCGGTAGTGCAGCGGCGAGGGGTAGAAATAGACCGGCACGCCCGAGATCAAGGGCAGCACCGTTCCCGCCGTCATGCCGAAGGAATGGAAGATCGGCAGCACGTTGAACACTTTGTCGCCCGAGTGGAAGTCGATGCGCGAGGCCGCCTGGGCGGCGTTGGCCAGGATGTTGCGGTGGGTCAGCACCACGCCCTTTGGCGTGCCCTCCGAGCCCGAGGTGAACAGGATCGCGGCCGGATCGTCCGCCTTGCGCGCCACCCGCGGCGTCGTCTTGCGCAACAGGCCGAGCAGCTTGTCCTTCAGGCCGATCGTGGCGCGCAGGTCGTCGAGCCAGACGATGTCGACCGAGCGGCCGATCTCCTCTATTACTGGCCCGAGCTTGGCCTGCTCGACGAAGGCACGGGAGGTGAGCACGGTCTTCACCTCGGCCGCCTTGCAGGCCGATAGGATGTTGGCCGCACCCGCGGTGAAGTTGATCATCGCCGGCACCTTGCCGGCCGACATGACGCCGAGCAGCGTCGCGCATGAGCCGTTGGCGTTGGGCAGCATGATGCCCAGCGTCTCTTGTCCCGCATAGAGATGCTCGAACTTCTCGCCGAGCACCGCGGCGGCGGTGAGCAGCTTGCCGTAGCTCAGCGAGCCGGTGACCGGATCCTGCACGGCGAGTTCCTTCATGCCGCGCTCATGGGCCGTCTCGATGATCTTCTGAAGCACTGTCTTGTCGATATTCTGGGTGCGGAAGACGAGGTCCGACATCACCTGGTAGAGCGCGGAGCCAGCCGCGGCCCGGCGCTGGCGCCCCTTCAACTCCTGGGGGACTTCGAGCTTCACCGGCTCCAGGATGGTCACCTTGACCTTCGGGAACAGGCGATGCCGCACATGCTGCGAGGTCAGCCGCGAGAAGTAGCTCTTCTCCAGGCCCTCGATGCGCACCGGCACCACCATCGAGCCGGTCTTGTCGGCGACCATGGCGGCGCCGTCATAGACCTTCATCAGGCCGCCGGTGACGGTGATGCGGCCCTCCGGGAAGATGACCAGCGGATCGCCGCCCTGCACGATCTTGATCAGCGTGCGGGTCGACATCGGCTTCGCCGGATTGAGCGGCAGCGCGCGGGCGAGCTTCATGAAGGGCTTCATCCACCAGGCCTGGGCGATCGTGTAGTCGATGGCGAAGACCGGCTCCTCGTCGGTCAGCGTCAGCGCCAGCGGACCGTCGAGGAAGCTGACATGGTTGAGCGCCAGGATCGGCGCCTTGCCGGCCGCCTTGAGATTGTCCAGCCCCTCGACCTCCAGCCGCAGGAAGGCGCGGAACAGGATCGAGACGAAATCGCGGAAGGGATTGGTCGGCAGGAATTTCAGCATCAGCCAGGCGGCAATCGCGTTGGCGACGACGAGGCCGAACAGGATGCCCGCGATCGAGACGCCTGCCGCCTGGATCGCGGCGACAAGGATGCCGCCGACCGTCATGAAGCCGGCATTGACGATGCTGACCGCGGCAACGACTCGGGCGCGGCGCGCCTCCGGCGACCAGGCCTGCACGGCGGCGAAGGTCGGCACGACGAGGAAGGCGGCGGCAATGGCCATGCCGGCGAGGTCGATGGCCACACGGATGGTGTTGGGGCCGGCGAAGAAGGTGGCAAGCGTCTCGGCCTGGGGCGAGGGCTGCATGCTGCCGATGGTCCAGGCCAGGTGCAGCCCGAACAGCGCCATCAGCGCGGTGCCGACCGGCGCGGGCAAAAGCACCATGCGGCCTTGCGACATCCAGGCTGCGATAGCCGATCCGATGGCAATCGAGACGGCGAACACCGCGAGATAGGCGGTGACGGCGATCTCATTGCCGCCGAGTGAATCCTTGATCATCGCCGGCAGGATCGAGAGCACGATGGCGCCGACCAGCCAGAACCAGGAGGTCATCAGGCCGGCGCGCCAGATGCGCGTATCGGTGCGCAGGTCGGCGACCTGCCGCCAGGTCGAGCGCAAGATGTTCCAGTCGATGGTGAGGTTGGGAGCAGCCGAACCGGTGGACGGGATGTAGCGGCTGACGAACCAGCAGCCGGCGGCCAAGGCCATCATGATCGGCCCGAACACCGCAACGCCGATGCCGTCGGCTGAAACGACGCCGCCGGCAATCGTGCCGCCGAGGATCGCGGCGAAAGTGGCCGACTCGATCCAGGCATTGGCCTTTGGCAGTTCCTTGCGCTCGAGATGGTCCGGCAGGATGCCGTATTTGATCGGCCCGAACAGCGCCGAGATGATGCCGAACATCAAGAGCGCCGTCATCAGCACCGGGATCGATGACAGCGCGATGCCGACGACGGCGACGGCGGCCGCGGCGATCTCGGTGAATTTCAGCCGCCGCGCGATCAGCGCCTTGTCGAAGCGGTCTGCGATCTCGCCGCCAAGCGCCGAAAGCAAGAGGAAGGGCGCCATGAAGACAGCGCCGGCCAGCGTCACCAGGGACGCGGCCTGATCCTTCGCCAGCGTGAACAGAATGAGGAACACCAGCGTGTTCTTCAGGAAATTGTCGTTGAAGGCCGAGAGGAATTGCGTCCAGAAGAGAGGCGCGAAGCGCCGCGACATCATCAGATGGGTGTTCATGGCAATTT
>NZ_RZSB01000409.1:0-5478 GCF_004023285.1 Mesorhizobium sp. M2A.F.Ca.ET.067.02.1.1 | reverse complement strand
GCCAAGAATGGCGGCTTCTCGACCGCCATTCTTGGCCGCGGCCTCCCACACCATCGGCGTGCGGCAGCCGTCGCGGCCCTTGAACTCCGGCCAGAAGCGGATGCCATAGGGGTCCTGCAGGTCCTCGAACTTCAGCTCCGCTTCGCCAAGGCCGAGTTCCTCGCCCTGGTAGATGCATACCGAGCCGCGCAGCGACATCAGAAGCGCCGAGATCACCTTCAGATAGGCGGTCGGGTCCGTCTCGTTGGCGGCCCAGCGCGAGGCGACCCGCATCACGTCATGGTTGGAGAAAGCCCAGCACGACCAGCCGTCGCTGGCGACCCGGCCGAAGGCCTCCAGCACCGCGCGCACTTTCGCCGCGCTGATCTTTTCCGGCGCCAGGAAGTCGAAGGAATAGCACATGTGCACGCGCTTGCCGTCGGCGGTGTAGGCGGCGACCACTTCCAGGCCGCGCTGAGAGTCACCGACCTCGCCGACGGCGGCCTGTGCCGGATATTCGTCCAGAAGCGCGCGGAAGCGCTCGAGGAAGCCGAGATTTTCCGGCCGACTCTTGTCGTAGATATGGTCCTGGTAGTTGTAGGGATTGACCGCGGGTGCGGTCTGGTCGTTGCGCTGTTCCGGCGGCAGCGGCGGATTGTCCTCCAGCCCCTGGCTGTGGAAATAGAAGTTGATCGTGTCGAGCCGAAAACCGTCGACCCCGCGTTCCAGCCAGAAGCGGGTGATGTCGAGCAGCGCGTCCTGGACTTCTCCATTGTGGAAGTTGAGGTCGGGCTGTTCGGCCAGGAAATTATGCATGTAATATTGCTGGCGGCTGGTGTCCCACTGCCAGGCCGAGCCGCCGAAGATCGACAGCCAGTTGTTGGGCGGCGTGCCGTCCGGCTTGGCGTCGGCCCACACATACCAGTCAGCCTTTGGATTGCTGCGGCTGGAGCGGCTTTCCTTGAACCACGGGTGGATGTCGGCGGTGTGCGACAGCACCTCGTCGATCATCACCTTGAGGCCCAAGCGATGGGCCTCCGCCACCAGCGCGTCGAAATCGGCGAGCGTGCCGAACATCGGGTCGACATCGCAGTAATCCGAGACGTCATAGCCGAAATCCTTCATCGGCGATTTGAAGAAGGGCGAGATCCAGATGGCGTCGACGCCGAGCGAAGCGATGTAGGGCAGACGCTGAACGATGCCCTTCAGATCGCCGATGCCGTCGTCGTTGGAGTCCTGGTAGGAGCGCGGATAGATCTGATAGATCACCGCGCCCCGCCACCAGTCGCGGTCGATCGCAGGGTCTGGTCTCGAAGTCGCCTTCAAAGCCGATTGCATGTCTTCAACCTCCTTTCACCGAGCCGGCAAGCAGCCCGCGGACGAAATAGCGTTGCAGCGAGAAGAACACGATCAGCGGCACGATGATGGTGATGAATGCCGATGTCGTGAGGATCTCCCAATTGCCGCCGCGTGAGCCGAGCAGCGCGTTGAGCTTGGCCGTCAGCACGATCTGATCGGGCGCCGTGCCGAGGAAAACCATCGCCACCAGCAGATCGTTCCATACCCATAGGAACTGGAAGATGGCGAAGGAGGCAAGCACCGGGAACGACAGCGGCAGCACGATCTTGACGAAGATCTCGAAATCGCTGGCGCCGTCGATGCGCGCCGATTCCATGATCTCGCGCGGCAGGCCGGCGATGTAGCTCCTCAGCAGATAGATGGCGAAAGGCAGGCCGAAGCCGGTATGCGCCAGCCAGATGCCGAGATAGGTCTTGGACGGCACGCCGAAGAAGGTGCCGACGCCGTTATAGAGCTTGAGCAGCGGGATGAGCGACATCTGCAGCGGCACGACCAGCAGGCCGATGATGACGGCAATCAGCACCGCCCGGCCGGGAAAGCGCATCCAGGCGAGCGCATAGGCCGCGAAGGCCGCGATCAGGATGGGGATGATCGTTGCCGGAATGGTCACCGTCAGCGAGTTCATGAACGAGCGGCCGATGCCTTCGGAAAAAAGCACCGCATCGTAGTTCTCGGCGGTGAATTTCGGCGGCGCCGAGGAGGCGTAATAGACGCGCTGGCCGCGATCGCCTTCGAATGCCTGCGGCGAGGCGAGCACGAAGCTGCCATCCGCGTTCACCTGCAAGGTGACGCCGTCGCCAAGATCAGCCGCCGTGCCGGCCTTGTATTGCGTCGGCGCCGCCGCCTTGACGCCAAACGCGCTGATGTCGCGCTTGGCGCCGTCGCCGAAGACGTTGCCTTCGATGACATATTTGCCGTCCTTCTGCGTCTGCGCCGAGGCGGCCGGCAGCCGCCCGGCCTCGGTCTGGCTGGAGCTGGCGAAGGAATTCCACCAGCCCGATGCGATGATCTGGTCCTTGTCGCGCAGCGACGAGACGAGAATGCCGAGCGTGGGGATGGTCCAGATGACGACGAAGACCAGCACGGCGATATGAACGCCGAAGCGGCTGACGAACGACTTTCCGGTGGACGCGGCCATCTCAATGCCCTCCCGTCTCTTTGTTGGCCTGGCGGATGTTCCAGACCATGATCGGGATGACCGCGATCATGATGATGATGGCGATGGTCGCGCCGCGGCCGAAATCGCCGCCGCCGCGGAACATCCAGTCGAACATCAGATTGGCCAGCACCTGGCTGTTCCATTGGCCGTTGGTCATGGTCAGCACGATGTCGAACACTTTCAGCACCAGGATGGTGATGGTGGTCCACACCACCGCGATCGTGCCCCAGATCTGCGGCACCATGATTTTCCAGAAGATCTGGAACGGGTTGGCGCCGTCGATGACCGCAGCCTCGAGCGTCTCTTCCGGGATGCCGCGCAGCGCCGACGACAGGATGACCATCGCAAACCCTGTCTGGATCCAGATCAGGATCACCATGAGGAAGAAATTGTTCCAGAACGGCAGCGATATCCACACCTGCGGCTGGCCGCCGAAATACTGGATGATGGCGTTGAGCAGGCCGATCTGCACCTGGCCCTCGCCGCGGTACTCGTAGATGAACTTCCATATCACGCTGGCGCCGACGAAGGAGATGGCGAGCGGCAGGAAGATCAGGCTCTTGGCGATCGTGCCCCACCAGATCTTGTCGGTGAGCACGGCTATGATCAGCCCGAGGAAGGTGCAGGCCGCCGGCACCACCGCCAGCCACAGGATGTTGTTGAGGATCGAGTTGCGGAAATCGTGGTCGCCGAACGCCCACTCGTAATTGGCGAGGCCGACGAAATTCTCGCCGCCGCGATCGAGGAAGGAGAGCCGCAGCGTCTCGATCACCGGGTAGATCAGATAGATGGTGAGGATGATCATCGCCGGGCCGACGAACAGCCAGGGCCGCACCAGGCCCTGGCGGCGCAGATTGTCGACGGCTGCCGCGCCTGAGACGCCGCGCGACGGGAAAACGAGATCGAGCAGTTTGTTGGCGCCCCAGAAATAGGCGACACAGCCGCCGACGCCGATGATGATGACGAATATGGCCGAGAAAATCTGAGCCGCCATGGGTCCCTCTCCCTGCGCATGACCGGCCAGCCGGGGCTGGCGGTCGGATGCACCGATTTTCGGTTTTTCGGAACGATCGAAACGCGAAGGCTTCCGGCGTGGACCGCCGGTCGAATCCGGGCCGTAGCCCGGATCCTGGTGGAGGATGAGGAAAATATCAGGCCGCGCGCGGCGGCCTGTTTGCCGGATGACTACTTGATGGCATCCCAGCTTTTCTGGATGTCGGCGGCGACGTCCTGCGCGGACTTACCGCCGACCAGGTCGATCATGCCGGTCCAGAACGAGCCCGCGCCGACCTTGCCGGGCATCAGGTCGGAGCCGTCGAACCGCACCGTCGTGGCTCCAACGAGGATCTCGCCCTGCTTCTTCAGCGCGTCGCTGCCATAGGCGTCCTTGTTGGCCGCCTTGAACGGGGTGACGAAGCTCTTCTGCGCCATCCACAATTCATGCGCGAGCGGCATCTGCAGGAACTTGATGAACTCGCGCGAGGCTTTGGAGTCCTTGGTGATCATCACCAGCGTTCCGGCCACTTCCAGCGGCGTGCCCAGCTCCGGCTTGGAGGCGTAGGGCGGATAGGGGAAGAAGTCCGCATCCTGGCCGAGCTTCACGTTCTCCGGGAAGAAGGAAGGAATGAACGACGCCTGATGGTGCATGTAGCACTTGGGCGGCACGGTGAAGAGGCCCTTCGGACTGTCGCGGAAGTCCGTCGCCGCGACCGCCTTGGCGCCGCCGTCCACCATCTTGTCGTCGGTGGCGATCTTGCCGAAGATGTCGATGGCGTTGACCACGGCCGGGTCGGTGAACGGGATTTCGTTCTTCGTCCACTTGTCGTAGACTTCCGGCGGCTGCGTGCGCAGCATGATGTCCTCGACCCAGTCGGTCGCCGGCCAGCCCGTGGCGCCGCCCGAACCCAGCCCGATGCACCATGGCTTGCCGCCGTCGGCGACGATCTTCTTTTCGAGATCAGCGAGCTCTTCCTGGGTCTTCGGCACCTTGTAGCCGGCCTCATCGAAATTATCCGGCGAGTACCAGACCAGGCCCTTCACGTCGATCTTGTAGGGGAAGGCATAGAAGCCGGGCTTGCCGTCCTTGCCCGTATAGGTGCCGAGCTTGGCCCAGGAGTCGCCGGCGGCATAGTTTTCCTTGATCCAGGCGGCGACGTCGTCGCCCAGCGGGGTCAGCACGCCCTTGGAGGCGAGATCCTGGATCAGGCCAGGCTGCGGCAGGACGGCGATGTTGGGCGGGCTGCCGGCCTGGGTGTCGATGACGATCTGCTGCTCATAATTCTCGGATGAGGAATATTTGACCTCGGCGCCGGTCGCTTCCTGGAAATAGTCGAGGACCGAGCGCACAAGCGTCTCGTCCTCGCCGCGCCAGGGTCCGAAGATCGTCAGCGTCTCGCCCTTGAGGTCGACCTTCTTGAGGTCGTCGTAGTTCGCCCAGTGGAATTTCGAATCCTCGCCCGGCTTGAACTTCAGTTCGGCATGTGCCGGCAGGCCAAGGGTGAGCGCAGCGAACGCGGCACCCAAGAGAAGCATTTTCTTCATCGCAGTCCTCCCAGTGTTGAGACAGTTCGGACGAAACCTCCATTTCATCCGCAACGCCCACGGAACTGTGACTCAGCGAGAAGGCAACCGCAACCTTTCGAAGAGTGTTCCAAAGCGCTTTGGCTAACTTGATCTCGCCATTGAATCGTCATGAAGTCAAGAGGCTCGTGTTGCTAATCGATTTAAAAAAGGCCGAATGCTTGAAGAAAGTGCAGTGCAGCAAGCTTTTTTGGCGCTGCAGCAGCAATTTTGGCTTCAAACACGGTCGATGCGCCTCTAAGCTCACCTCGTCTGGCGATTGCGCCAGCCATCATCGGGTCGATTAAAATTGAAAGCGCTTTGAGGCTGGAGGCCTCCGATGAACCTCAAGCAACTGTCGCACATGCTGTCGCTTTCGCAGACCACGGTCAGTCGGGCATTGAACGGCTACCCCGAGGTCA
>NZ_RZSB01000408.1:0-5494 GCF_004023285.1 Mesorhizobium sp. M2A.F.Ca.ET.067.02.1.1 | reverse complement strand
AACTCGGGCTGGACCTCGGTATCATACTGATCGATACCGCTGAAATGTATGCCAGCGGCGGCGCCGAGGAAGTGGTGGCGGAGGCCATCGCCGGGCGCCGCGACGAGACTTTTCTGGTTTCCAAGGTGCTGCCGACCAATGCGTCGCGCGCCGGCGTGAAGCGAGCCTGCGAGAACAGCCTGAAGCGGCTTTCCACCGACCGGATCGATCTCTATCTGCTGCATTGGCCGGGCAGCGTGCCGCTATCCGAAACCGTCGAGGCCTTCGAAACCTTGAAGAGGGAAGGCAAGATCCGCCACTGGGGCGTCAGCAATTTCGACACCGACGAGATGGAGGAACTGGTCGGTCTGCGCTCGGGCAGCAACGTCCAGACCAATCAGATCCTCTACAATCTCTCGCGGCGCGGGCCGGAATTCGACTTGGCACCTTGGAGCCTGAAGCGCGGCATCCCGCTGATGGCCTATTCGCCGGTGGAGCAGGGTGCGCTCGCTCGGAATGCTCGGCTCGAAGCCGTAGCCTCGCGCCACAACGCCGCCGCCGCCCAGATCGCGCTCGCCTGGGTGATGGCGCAGCCGGGCGTCATCGCCATTCCAAAGGCAGGCCGGCAGGAGCATGTCCGCCACAATGCCGCCGCGCTAGACATCAAGCTGACGCCTGAGGATTTCGCTGAACTCGACCGCGTCTTCCCGCCGCCGACGCGCAAGCGCGGCCTGGAGATGATCTAGCCACAACTTCGATCCGGATTTGCGACTGAACCGGGAGCAGGCATTGGAACGAATTTCCGCCGGACCGCATCACACGGCCTATAAAATCGGCGACTTGACCGTCACCTCGCTGCGCGACGGTTATGTCGACATGCCGGTCCGGCGGCTGCATAAGCCGGGAGGCGAGTCCTTCGGCGACGATCTCCCCCCGCAGGTGCCGCTCTTCGACGGCGCGCTCAGATTGTCGGTCAATGCCTTTGCCATTGACGACGGCCATGAAATCACGCTGATCGACACGGGTTCCTCGAACGCCTGGCACCCGACAATGGGGCTCCTGCCGCAGGCGCTGAGCGAGGCGAGGATCGCCGTCGATCGGATACGCACGGTTGCCTTCACCCACACGCATCTCGACCATATTCACGGGCTTATCCGTGCCGATGGTCGCGACGGTTTCCCGCAGCTCTCCCGCCTGCTTGTCCCTCGAGCCGAGCTCGACATGTTCCGGTCGGTAGCGAGGTTGAGCCGCTTCCATGACCGAGCGGAACCTTTGGACCCTGGACAGCAGCTGAGCGCGAATATCGAGGCCGTCGCCGCTCCCGGCCATGAAATCGGCCATACCGGCTTTCGTGTCACGAGCGGCGGCGAGACGTTGCTGGTCTGGGGCGACATCGTGCATGTGCCGTCGCTTCAGTTCGACCGGCCGGAGGTAGCGTGGGAATTCGACGCCGACCAGGACCAGGCGCGCGAGACCCGGCTGCGCATTTTGGCGCTTGCCGCCGACAACGCCTGGTGCGTCGCCGGAGCGCATCTCGATTCGCCGGGCGTCGGCCGGATTTCGCGAGGCGAAACAGGCTTTCGCTTCGAACCTCTGTAGGAACGCTACATCCTGGCCACTTGCTCAAGCCGCATCCGCAATCGCCGATCGGTACAATGAGTCAACACCGCTTGTGGTCTTTTGCGGTTCCCTCGAGCGGCTGGACTATCGAATCTCGGTTTTCAGCCTTTCAAAGGCATCCCGGACATATCCTTCCAGCGGATGCCTGGCGTGTTGCTGCTGCCATGTCTCCACCGCTAGGCGCAACGCGACGACCGTCACCAAGGCGACCAGTCGCAGACTGTCGCGGGCCTGGTCCGGCCGCAACTCGCACAACCCTTCGAAAATGGCTTGCTCAAGCTGCAGGTAGCCCGTGTGCCTGCGCGAGCGCAGCGTCTTGCTCTCCCGCATGATCTTGGCCGTCGCCATCATTTGCGACCCCTGGAAGCTGCCGATGATATTGAGCAATGCATCGCGGGCGATGTCGATCGCCGTTCCCGTGGGTGGCTCCGCAAGGATCGATGCTTTGACCACGCTCGCGTGGTTGCCCAGGGATGCAAACAGCACCTCGTCCTTGCTTTTGAAATAGTGGAAGAACGTCCGGCGCGAGATGCCGGCGGCGGCAGCTATCTCGTCAAGCGTGGTCGCGTCATAGCCATTGGCCAGGAAAGCCTTCAGGCCGGCGTCGGCGATGCGGCGGGATGTTTCCCGTCGCTTCCGCTCGCGCAGGCCTTCTGGTTTTGGCGCATCGTTCATGGAGCGCTCCTGCCATGACCGCTCGCCGGATGCGACAGGAAATTTGGCGCATGTTCAAGTCCCGTCATTGCACCTCGCCATAATGGCGCCATCAATTTATTGCACTGAGTGCAATTATTGACGCTCCCCAACACGCCCCGCCGGGCCCATCCATGCAGAGGCATCCATGGCAGCTTGCTTGCGTTCACGTCGCGAGGCTCACATCGGTCGCGGCCTGGCCGATCGGCAGGTATGCCGCGCCGACCACCGCATAATATGGCCGTTTGTGCTGGTCTTGAGCATGCTCGCGGTCGGCTGCGCGTCCGCGCCGCTGGATCAGGTAGGCTCGCTGCAATCCTATGACGAGCTGAAACCGTCGGACGGTTGGTTGGCCCGCTCGCTGATGCGGGTGAGCAAGGACGACGTGCTCGCGGCAAGAACCGTTCGGATCATTCCGACAGGCTTTTCACCGCCCGCCGCCGGAAAATCGACATTGACGCCGGCGCAGCGCGGCCTGATCACGAATGCCGTCGACAGGACCCTCTGCTCGGGCCTCAGCCAGCGCTTTCAAGTGGTCGCCCTGACCGAGCCGGCCGACCTGACGGTCCACTCCATGGTAACGCATGCGACGCCGACGAATGCGCTGGCGGTCGGCGTTTCGAAAGTTGCGTCCACGGCGGTTTCCGTCGCGCTTCCCGAAATGCACATTCCGGTTCCGCGCCTGCCGATCGGATTGGGCAGCCTGTCGCTTGAAGCCGAAGCGGTTGGCGTCAACGGCAAGCAGGCGGCGGCCATGATCTGGGGACGCGGCGCGAACGCGCTGCTGGATTCAGGCCGGGTCGCCCGCGAGGGCGACGCCTACGAGCTGGCGGCGAAGTTCGGCCACGATTTCAGCAAGCTCCTGGTCACCGGCAAGACGCCCTTCGGCACGCTGCCGTCGCTGCCAACCAGGGCGGAGATGCGCGCCATGGTCGGCAGGGAGCCGAAATACCCTGCCTGCAAGACATTCGGCAAACCGCCTGGACTGGTCGGCTTCGTCGGCGATCGGATGGGGCTGCCGCCGGCCTGGACCGACAAGGGAGCCGCGGTGCGCAATGATTGAGGCGATGACGCAAATGCAGAAGAAGTCACCGATGCCGCTTTCCGCGACGGTTTTTCAACAGGGCAGAAGGATCCGTTTCCTTTGGCTGGTTGCTCCCGTTGCCCTGGCGCCGGCCCTGCTTGCGGAAAGTGGCTGGCCGCAAGGCAGTACCTTTCGCGAAATGCTGGAATTTGCAGGTACCGTGCTGATCCTCATCTGCATCGGCGGCCGCTGCTGGGCGTCCCTGTATGTTGGCGGACGCAAGAACCGCGAGCTCGTCACGACCGGCCCCTATGCCTATACGCGCAACCCGCTCTATTTCTTCTCGGCCCTTGGGTTGGCAGGCGTCGGGCTGACATTCGGGTCGCTGATCCTTTCGGCGTTTCTCTTTGTCTTCACCTGCCTGGTCTTTTCCTATGTCGCGACGCGCGAAGTGGTCGCGCTGGATGCCATGTTTGGCGAGGCCTATCGGCGCTATCGTCGAAGCGTGCCGGCCTTCTTTCCCCGTCTGCGGCGCGATGCCGTCGACGTCCTGGGCTCGTCTCTCGTCACGTTCGACTCGGTGGCGCTGAAGCGGACCGCCATCGACGGCTCCTACTTCCTTGCGGCGATACTCGCGGTCGAATTGTTCGGCTGGCTCCAGTCGGCAGGGCTGGTGACGCCGATGTTCCGATTATTTTGATTACCGGCTCGCCAGCCCCTTCAGCCGGTAGAGCGCCTCCAGCGCCTCGCGCGGCGTCATCTCGTCGGGATTGATTGCGCCCAGCGCTTCGCCCAGCGCATCGCTCTTGACCGGCTTCGGCGCTTCGCGTTTCACCGCCACCGAAAACAGCGGCAAATCGTCGACCAGCCGGTTGGTCTTGCCCGAAACCTCGCCCTCTTCCAGCTGATGCAGGACTTCCTTGGCGCGGGCGACGACCGCTTCCGGAAGGCCGGCCAGCCGCGCCACCTGCACGCCGTAGGAGCGATCGGCCGCGCCCTTGCCGACCTCGTGCAGGAAGACGACGTCGCCTTCCCATTCCTTGACCCGCATGGTGACGTTGTGGAGCCGGGGGAGCTTGCCCGCCAGCGCCGTCATCTCGTGGAAATGCGTGGCGAAAATCGCCCGGCAGCGGTTCTTTTCGTGCAGGTATTCGACTGCCGCCCAGGCGATCGACAACCCATCGAAGGTGGCTGTGCCGCGGCCGATCTCGTCCAGGATCACCAGCGCCCGCTCGCCCGCCTGGTTGAGGATCGCCGCCGTCTCGACCATCTCGACCATGAAGGTCGAGCGGCCGCGCGCCAGGTCGTCCGAGGCGCCGACGCGTGAGAACAGGCGGTCGACGACGCCGATATGGGCGCTTTGCGCCGGCACGAAGGAGCCGGTCTGGGCCAGAATGGCGATCAGTGCGTTTTGCCTGAGGAATGTCGATTTACCGCCCATATTGGGGCCGGTGAGCAGCCAGATGGCGCCGGCCCTGGCGCCGCTTTCGGGCGAGAGGTCGCAATCATTGGCGACGAACGGCCCTTCGCCGGAACGCCTGAGCGCCTGCTCGACCACCGGGTGGCGCCCGCCGACAATTTCGAAAGCGAGGCCGGCATCGACTACCGGCCGGCACCAGCCCTCGCTTTCCGAAAGAAGCGCCAACGCCGCCGACACGTCCAGAGCGGCAAGCGCCTCGGCGCCGGCGCGGATGCTGTCCGCTTCAGCCACCACTTCCGCTGTCAGCCGGTCGAAGGCGGCGAGCTCGATGCTCAGCGCCCGGTCGGCGGCGTTGGCGATCTTTGATTCCAGCTCCGCCAGTTCCGTCGTGGTGAAGCGCATGGCGTTGGCCATGGTCTGGCGGTGGATGAAGCGTGCCTTGGCGGCGTCGCTGCCGGTCATGATCGAGTGGTGGCTGGCCGTCACCTCGATGTAATAGCCGAGCACATTGTTGTGCCGGATCTTCAGCGAGCGGATGCCGGTTTCCTCGATGAGCGAGCGCTCCAGCCCGGCGATCACTTTTCGCGATTCGTCGCGCAGCGCCCGCATCTCGTCGAGCTCGGCGTGATAGCCTGTACGCACGAAGCCGCCGTCGCGCCTGATCAGCGGCAGCTCGTCGTCGAGCGCTTCGCTGAGGTGGCGGGCAAGCGCCTCGGGCAGGGCCTTGATCGCGGCCAGCGCTGCGGCGAGCTCGGCGG
>NZ_RZSB01000407.1:0-5501 GCF_004023285.1 Mesorhizobium sp. M2A.F.Ca.ET.067.02.1.1 | reverse complement strand
CATCAGAAGCATGCGCACGACGGCTTGCGCACCCGATAGGAAGACGCGCTCCTTGCCAAGGTCGAACTTGTCGTCGAGCGCGACGTCGTGCAGCGTCATCAGGTATTTCCTCTGCGGAGGCGCCTCAAATCAGGCAGCCAACGTCGGAGTGGGACGTCGCAGTCTTTCGTCCCTAGGCGGTGAGGTCAAACAAAATCACAGAGGCCAGATAACACGCAACAAACGGTCTGGCGAGTGGCCGGTGGCGCATGCAAGATCATGCTAACCGCTTTGTGAGGAACAAAAATTTCGTGGCTCAAGTCGCTTTGGAGCAATCCGGCTTCTGGGCATCGGGCAGCTTGCCGTCAGGATGGCCGGCAAGGTCCGGGTTGAGCTCGTATTTCGGCCCGATCACCAGTGGCCGGTCCGGCAGCATCGTCTGGTCCTCGGACGAGGTCATCGTGGTATCGATGCTCTGCAGCAGCGTGCCGCTCGCATCCTCGATGCGGATCGAGACGGAATAGGGTTTATCTTTGACCACGCAGGTGAGCGGCGGGCTGGTGAGCGTGATGTGCGGCAGCTTCGGCCAGATCTTCTGGTTGACGATGAGCGGGTCGCCGCCGGCCGGATTCTGGAAGCTCACCACCGCGACCTGACCGTCGACCATCGGCCGCAGCGGCTTCAGCGTGATGACATAGGTGGCGATGGCCAGCCGGTAGTTGAACTCGAACAGTTTTCCCGAGATGGCGAAAAGCTGGTCCTTGCCGGTGTCGCGGCAGGCGCCGAGCGCGACTGCGGCGACCAGGGCGGCGCCGATCAAAGCTGAACGCGACAGTTTGCTAAGCATTGGGAACCTCCCTCGCCGCCGTGCGGCGGCGGTAATAGCGGTTTGCCTTCTGGCGATTGCCGCAGACAGCCATATCGCACCACAACCGGCTGGCGTTGCGGCTGCGGTCGACGAACAGCCAGCTGCAATTGGGGCAGATCCTCAGCCTTGCCACCGTTTCGTCGCGCAGCAGCGACAGCGCCGAGACGGCCAAAGCCGCCTCGAAGGCGATCGGCGTTCGCGGGTCGCCGAAAGGCTGGCCAGGCGATCCGATCTCGGTCGCGCTGCCGGACAGCCCGCTGGCGCAGGCCGTGAGGAAATCCGGCAGGTGGCTGGTCGCCACCGCGCCATTCGATACGGCATGGCGAAACAGACGATCGGTCGCTTCGCGGATCGAGATGACGGTCGGTTTGATCCCACCCGGCTCCGGCGCCCACAGCCGCCGGCCGCCGAGCTCGGCCGCGCGGAAGCCGCTGGCCGCCTCGGCGAAGCGGGCGATCTCGGCCGGGTCGTCGAAACGGTCGAAGGACTTTTGCGGATCGTTGCGCAGCACCACGGTGTTCGCCGTATCAAGCGCAAGGATGCCGCCGGTGAAGCGGTGCGGGGTCCAGGATACCGTCATGATCGAAATCTAACCTATAAAACGTGTTTGACAAGTTATATTCCGAGTGCAAATTTCCGAGTGGGCCGGATTATCCGGCCCGCGCATGGCACCAAAATCGGAACGATTTTTGGAAAGGGTCATGCGCAAAATCAAAGTGCTACAGCGTCCTTTGCGCGCCGGACGGGCGCGCGGCGCTGTAGGGGATGCCGCATGCTCTATTTCTTCCAGCAGGTGCTGAACGGGCTGCATTCAGGCGCGCTCTACGCGCTGCTCGCCTTCGGCTATGTGCTGACCAACGGCATCCTGCACCGCACCAACCTGGCCTATGGCGCGCTGTTCGCCTTCTGCGGCCAGACGATGATCCTGACCGCCGCCTTCGGTTATCAGGCGCTGTGGCTGACGCTGACCGCCGCGGTGGCGCTCGGCGTCGCCGCGGCCCTGCTCTACGCCGCGCTGATAAGCCACGTCCTGTCGCGCAGCGTGTTCGAGAGGCTCGCCGACCGCTCGCCCAACGCCATCGTGGTGACGACGCTCGGCACCTTGATCTTCCTGTCGGAGGCGAGCCGCATCGCCGCCGACACGCATGATCTCTGGCTGCCGCCGATGCTCGCCGATCCCGTCGTTTTCGCCGAAGGTGAAGGGTTCAAGGTCACGCTCACCGTCATCCAGCTGCTTGACTGCGCGGGGGTCGTCGCGCTGGTGGCGCTGGCGGCCTGGCTGTTTTCGCATTCGCGCTTCGGCCGCGCCTGGCGTGCCGTCTCCGACGATCCGAAGGCAGCGGCGATGTGCGGGGTCGATGTGCGCGCGGTGTTCCGTCGCGCCGTGCTGTTCGGCGGTTTCTGCGCGGCCCTGGCCGGGGTGCTTGCCGGCCTCTACTACGGCAATGTCTCCTTCGGCACCGGGCTGGTCTACGGCCTGAAGATCCTGTTCGTGACGGCGGTCGGCGGCTACCTGTCGCCGCTTCGGGCGGCCCTTGGCGCCGCGGCCTTCGGCATGGCTGAATCGCTCTGGGCCGGCTACTTCCCGCTCGAATGGCGCGACGCCTGGATCTATCTCTTCCTCGTCGCCATGCTGGTGCTGATCGGCGCCGGGCGCGACCAGGCCAAGATCGCCTAAGCGCGTCGCGATCTTTCAGATTCCCTTCATCCGCTTTAGGTTTTTGGTTTTAGCATGTCTTTGTCCCGAAACCGGTTCCCACTTTCAGGAGACATGCTTTAAGCATCCCAGACTTTCGTTGCATGACCTACCGTCAGGCGGCGGCATTCCGCCTCTGCGCGGCTTATCGATCTGCTCGGCGCGGCTTTGCCATGTTGACCTGCCGGACCACGCACTGCATACCGTTGGGCCAGGCGACGCGACACCGGAGGGGGAATCGGGCGCGCCGCATTGTGAGGGAGGATATGCATGGCAGGGCTTCTCGCTCTATCCAGGACGATCGACCGCATCAACGAGTTCATCGGCCGCTGGGTCTCTTGGCTGATCCTGCTTGCGATCCTCGTGAGCGCCGGCAATGCCGTCATCCGCAAGGTGTTCGACACCTCGTCCAATGCCTGGCTCGAACTGCAGTGGTATCTGTTCGGCGCCGCCTTCATGCTGGCCGCGGCCTACACGCTGAAGCAGAACGACCATATCCGCATCGACATCGTCTACGGCATGTTCTCGCGGCGCGTGCAGCACTGGATCGACCTGCTCGGCCACCTGTTCTTCCTGATGCCTTTCGTCGTGCTGATGGTGGTCTATTTCGTGCCTTATGTGTCGCTGTCCTTCCACAGCGGCGAGATATCGACCAATGCCGGCGGCCTGATCGTCTGGCCGGCCAAGGCCATCCTGCTCGTCGGCTTCTTCCTGCTGGCCCTGCAAGGCGTTTCCGAGATCATCAAGAAGATCGCCATCATGCGCGGCGACATGGACGATCCCAATCCCTTCATATCGGCGCATGAGCAGGCCAGGCTCGAGGCGGAGGCGCTGGCCGAGGAAGCCAAAGCCATCGCTGGCGAGGTCCGCCCATGATCGAGTTCATCGCGCAGAACATGGCGCCGATCATGTTCGCCTCGCTGATCATCTTCCTTTTGATCGGCTACCCCGTCGCCTTCTCGCTCGCCGCCAACGGCCTGCTGTTCTTCTTCATCGGCGTGCTGGTCTCGCCCTATTCCGGCGGGTCGATCAACCTCGCCTGGCCGCTGCTGCATGCGCTGCCGGACAATTTCTACGGCACCAGGGTGATGTCCAACGACACGCTGCTGGCGATACCGTTCTTCACCTTCATGGGCATCGTGCTCGAGCGCTCAGGGATGGCCGAAGACCTCCTCGACACGATCGGCCAGCTGTTCGGGCCGATCCGCGGAGGCCTTGCCTATGCGGTCATCCTCGTCGGCGCGCTGTTGGCCGCAACGACCGGCGTGGTGGCGGCCTCGGTCATCGCCATGGGGCTGATCTCGCTGCCGATCATGTTGCGCTACGGCTATGACCGGCGGCTGGCGGCGGGCGTCATCGCGGCCTCCGGCACGCTTGCCCAGATCATCCCGCCCTCGCTGGTGTTGATCGTGCTTGCCGACCAGCTCGGCCGCTCGGTCGGCGACATGTATGCCGGCGCCTTGATCCCGGGCATCGTACTTACCGGCATCTACATGCTCTACATCCTGATCATGTCGATCGTCCGGCCGAACTCGATGCCGGCGCTGCCGCTCGAGGCCCGCACGCTCGGCCGCGGCGTGCTGTCGCTGATCGTGGCGCTGCTGATTGCCGGCGCGATCTCATACGGCGCCTATCGCTATCTTGCACCGACACAGGGCGACAATGCCGACATCCTCGGCTTCGCCGTCGGGGTCATCGTCATCTATGTCGCCGCCATCGTCGACCAGCGGCTGCGCATCAACATGATGTCCAAGCTGGCGCAGCAGGTGGTAATCGTGCTGATCCCGCCGCTGGCGCTGATCTTCCTGGTGTTGGGCACGATCTTCCTCGGCATCGCCACGCCGACCGAGGGCGGCGCCATGGGTTCGGTCGGAGCATTGATCATGGCGGCGGCCAAGGGGCGGCTGTCGCTCGACGTCGTCAAACAGGCGCTCGCCTCGACGACCAGGCTTTCATCCTTCGTGCTGTTCATCCTGATCGGCGCGCGCGTCTTCTCGCTGACCTTCTACGGCGTCAACGGCCACATCTGGGTCGAGCATCTCCTGACCTCGCTGCCCGGCGGCGAGACAGGCTTCCTGATCGGCGTCAACATCCTGGTATTCCTGCTTGCCTTCTTCCTCGATTTCTTCGAGCTCGCCTTCATCATCGTGCCGCTTTTGGCGCCCGCCGCCGACAAGCTCGGCATCGACCTGATCTGGTTCGGCGTGCTGCTCGGCGTCAATATGCAGACCAGCTTCATGCATCCGCCATTCGGCTTCGCGCTGTTCTACCTGCGCTCGGTCGCGGCCCGCGTGCCTTACCTGGACAGGATCACCGGAAAGCAGATCGCGCCGGTCTCTACCGGGCAGATCTATTGGGGCGCCGTGCCGTTCGTCTGCATCCAGGTGATCATGATCGGGCTCACCATCGCGTTCCCGCAAATGGTCATGCGCTACAAGGGGGCAGCGGTGGAGCCCAGCACCATCGACCTCAAGCTGCCCGACATGCCTTCGCTGTCGCCGCTCGGCACGCCGCCGGCGAACAACGGCGCTGCCCCCGCCAATGGCGGCGCGTCGGCGGCGCCAGGCACGCCCGACCTGTCGCAGCCGCCGAGCTTCGGCGAAGCGCCGGCCAAACCGGCGGCGCCGGCACCCGACCTCTCGCAGCCACCCAAATTCAACTGAGGCGAGCGGACCATGAGAGCCGTGCGGCTGGAGGCGGTAGGCAAGATCGCGCTGCGCGAGGTCCCCAAACCCTTTCCCGGGCCTGAGGACGTTCTCGTGCGCATCGAAGCCTGCGGCGTCTGCGGCACCGACCGGCACCTTTTCCACGGCGAGTTCCCGTGCACGCCGCCGGTGACGCTCGGCCATGAATTCTCCGGCATTGTCGAAGCCGTCGGCGCGGCAGTGTCCGGCATTGCCATCGGCGACCGCGTCACCGGCGGCGTGCACGGGAACTCGCCGTGGAAAAGGTGCCGGT
>NZ_RZSB01000406.1:0-5510 GCF_004023285.1 Mesorhizobium sp. M2A.F.Ca.ET.067.02.1.1 | reverse complement strand
CGATGATCGCAAGCGGCGCGACGCAGGCCGCGCGCAAGGGCCGCTTTCCGACGGACGAGGCGCCGGAGCCGAGCGCCCTCGATCGCGCCGGCGCGATCGCTTCGTCGCTGCGCCGGGCCGACCGCGTCTGGACAAGTCCGGCGCTTGCCGCGCGCAGGACGGCCGAGGCGCTTGGCCTTGACGCGACCGTCGAGCCGCTGCTTGCCGAGCAGGATTTCGCGCGCTGGGCCGGCAAAAGCTTCGAGGAGGTGCAGGCCGAGGACCCGGCAGGCATGGCCGCCTGGTTTGCCGATCCGGACGCCGCACCCCATGGCGGCGAATCGCTTGCCGCCGTCGCCCGGCGGGGTGCCGCGCTGATGGAGCGGCTGGCCGGCGAGGGGGGCGGCCACACCGTCGCGCTCACCCATGCCGTGCCGATCCGCGCCGCCATCGTGCATGTGCTAGGCGCGCCGCTCTCCTCGGTCTGGAAGATCGACATCGAGCCGCTGTCGCTCACCGAGTTCCGCAACGACGGCCGCCGCTGGGTGCTGCACGCGAGCGGGGTCGCCGGCGCGAGATAGCGCCGGAAACAGCTTTTCTGCTGATGGGCCGCGGTGCAGACGAATCCTGCTGTTTCAGCAACCGCTAACGGAACGGAAACGCCTTGCTGCTATGGTGCTGCCCAGTGGCGAGGAGAGCCTTGCCTTAGGAGCCGCCGGATATGGCCAATTATCCCGAGACCGAGCGCCGTCTTCATGCGCGCGAATTCGTGCTCAAGGAAGCCACGATCATTGCCGGTGCCGTCAGGATCGGCTGCTCGGTCAGGAATCAGCACGAGCAGGGCGCGGAGTTGCGCGTCGCCGCCGATACGGAGATCCCGGAACGCTTCCTGCTCGAGGTCCCAGCCGACGATATGACCTATCGCGCCTTGGTGCGGTGGCGGCGCAACGACCGCATCGGCGTGGCGCTCTACAGCAACGCGCCGAAGGACTGACGCGGTTCTCAGCAATTCGCGACTTGATCCTGTCCGGACGGCATGCAACCCGGCACATCGGGAACGCAACCGTGGCGCGTGCGTTCATGAGGGCCGATCAATTGGGATTCGCGCATGAGCAGGACAGCCGTTTGGGTGACGCTGATCGCTATCATTCTCGTGGGCCTCTATTTGTTGCAGCACAATGGCATGATCAGATTCTAAAGCACGGCGGCGCTCTGCGCCGTTCGCCGGGTCAGCAGCAGCTGTTCTCTCCGCAGCACGGCTTGCCCGCGGCCGCCTGTTCCTTCAGCCAGCGGTCACGCGGCTTGCAGCTCGCTGGCCGTGGCGAAAGCACGACCTCGATGGCGCCGCCAACGACGCTTGGCTGGGCCGCGCGGTGCAGTTCCATCGGGCGGACGCCGTCGCTGACCTCGAAGGTCAGCTTTGCCGACTGGTCGAGGGCCACGTGATCCGAGGCCTTGCGGATGATCGCCGCGAACTTGCCGGCCGGCATATGGACCGGCCCGCCTTCGTCCACGTCCCATAGCTGGACGAAGATCTCCGACCATGATTCCGGATTGGCCTCGCAATCCAGCGCCGAGAACTGGCCCGCCTTCACCTCGGTGACATGATAGCCTGGCTTAACCGGCTGCCCGTCATAGCGGAACACCAGCGGCCTGTCCTTGTAGTCGGCCAGCGCGCCCAGCAGGTCGCCGATGGTCAGGTCGGAGGGGTCGATCGGGGCGGCGTTTTTATGATTGTCAGAAGACAGCATGTCGGCTATTCCTCATTTCAATATTTCAAGGATTATCGAAACGTGGATGAACGTCAAGCCCTGATCGCCTTTGGCGCGCTGTCGCAGGAAACCCGCCTGCGCCTGCTGCGCCTGTTGGTCGTTGCCGGACCGGAAGGCATTTCCGCCGGCTCGCTCGCCGAACAGGTGGAGGTCTCGCCCTCCAATGTCAGCTTCCACCTCAAGGAACTGGAACGGTCCGGCCTCGTCACCGCGCGGCGTGATGCCCGCTCGATCGTCTACAGCGCCGAGTACGACGCGCTGTCCGGCCTGATCCGTTTCCTGATGGAGGATTGCTGCTCGGGCCGCCCGGAGATCTGCGCGCTGGCGCTTGCCGCGCCTTGCTGCCGGCCGGGCGAGGGGACCACGCAATGACTGCCGCGCCCTTGGCCCAGCATGGCAAACCGATGAGCGGCTTCGATCCATTGCGCCGGTTCGTCGCCGAAGCCCTGGGCACCGGACTGCTGGTGGCGACGGTCGTCGGTTCCGGCATCATGGCCGAGACGCTGACGCACGACACCGCGCTGGCGCTGCTCGGCAACACGCTCGCGACCGGCGCCATGCTGGTGGTGTTGATCACCATCCTCGGTCCGATCTCCGGCGCGCATTTCAATCCCGCGGTTTCGCTGGTGTTCTGCCTCAACCGGTCTCTGCCTGCCCGCGATCTCCCTGCCTATATCGCCGCGCAATTCGCCGGCGGCGTCGCCGGCACCATCGCCGCGCATCTCATGTTCGCCCTGCCGGTTCTGGAGGTCGCGACGAAGCCGCGGACCGGGCCGGCGCAGTGGTTTTCCGAAGGCGTCGCGGCGTTCGGCCTTGTCGTCGTCATTCTCGCCGGCCTGCGCTTCGAGCGGCGGACCGTGCCGTGGCTGGTCGGGCTCTATATCACGGCGGCCTATTGGTTCACCGCGTCCACGTCCTTCGCCAATCCTGCGGTTGCCGTTGCGCGGTCGCTCACCAACAGCTTCTCCGGCATCAGGCCGGTCGATCTGCCGGGCTTCATCGTCGCCGAGCTGCTAGGCGCCCTGATCGCGCTTGCGCTGATGGGCTGGCTCCTCAAGCCCGAAACCGTTCAGCAATCCCATCCCCTGAAAGCAGAACCATGACGGTCACGATTTACCACAATCCCGCTTGCGGCACCTCGCGCAACACGCTCGCCATGATCCGCGCCAGCGGCGAGGAGCCCGTGGTGATCGAATATCTGAAGACGCCGCCGAGCCGCGAGCGGCTGCTCGAACTGATCGCGGCGATGGGGATCACACCCCGCCAGTTGCTCCGGGAGAAGGGCACGCCTTACGACGAGCTCGGTCTCGCCGGCCCGAAATGGAGCGACGAGGAACTGATCGATTTCATGCTCGCCCATCCGATCCTCATCAACCGGCCGATCGTCGAGACGCCCAAGGGCACGAGGCTCTGCCGGCCGTCGGAAGCTGTGCTGCCGCTGCTGGACAATCCGGTGTGCGAATTCGTCAAGGAAGATGGCGAGAAAATACGTCCATCGCTTAGGGCGTCAGGTGCTTCATGAAGTAGATGGACGCCCTTGGTTTGCCGAACGGGTCGACGAAATGATGCGGCACGACGCCGACTTGCCGCCAGTTCATGCGCCGATAGAGCCGCTCGCTCGCTCCGCCCTCGGCGGTGTCGAGAAGGAGAAGGGTGCGCTTTCTCGACCTGGCTTCGTCTTCCACCGATGCCATGAGCGCTGAACCGATGCCTTGTCGCTGGAAATCTCGATGCACGAGCAGCATGTAAACCTCCGCCCGGTGCAGCGCATTCGGTTCCGGCGACAGATAGAGCTGGACGGTGCCGACGAGATTGTCCTCGACATAGGCGCAGATGAGGAGACGTTCCCCGTTCGTCAGCGAGGGGAAGATGCCTTGCCAATAGGACCGGGCTTGGTCGACGTCGAACGGCAGTACGAAGCCGACGAGCGCCCCGTCCTCGATGCTCTGCATCAAGAGCCCGGCGAGGGCGTCGAGTCGCGCCGTTGCTCCGGCCTCGTCGATTACCGCGATACGCATGTGCGCTCCCCTTCGAGGCTCGATAAATAGTGGGCTTTGAGCGATCCGTGAAGATTGAAGCGCCTGCGCCCGTCCCCCGCAACCGCCACGTTCTCGTCACGGCCCTCGGAATCACGCAGATCATCGCCTGGGGATCGTCCTACTATCTGCCCGCGGTCCTTGCCGCGCCGATTGCAAAAGATACCGGCTGGTCGCTCGCATCGGTCGTTGGCGGGTTGTCCTGCGGACTGCTGCTTGCCGGGCTTGTGTCCCCCATCACGGGCCGGCTGATCCAGCGCCATGGCGGCCGTCCGGTGCTTGCCGCCGGCTCGCTGCTGCTGGCGGCCGCGCATTCGTTGCTGGCGATGGCAACCGCCTATCCGCTTTACCTGGTTGCCTGGCTGCTGATGGGCCTCGGCATGTCGAGCAGTCTCTACGACGCCGGCTTCGCCACGCTGGGGCGGCTCTATGGTCAGGCAGCACGCAGCGCCATCACCAACCTGACGCTCTTCGGTGGTTTCGCCAGCACTGTCTGCTGGCCGCTCAGCGCGTTCCTTGTCGAGCATGGCGGATGGCGCATCGCCTGCCTTTCCTATGCCGCGATCCATCTGGCGATCTGCCTGCCGCTCCACCTTTGGGTGATACCGCCGCCTCCACCCGCGGCGCCCGCTCCGGTGAGAGGCGAGTCGAAAGAGGCATCCGCCACGGGCAGGACGCGGGCACGCTTCATTCTGCTTGCCTCCATCCTGACATTGGCCGCGATGATCGCATCCACGCTCTCCGTCCACCTGCTGACGCTGCTGCAATTGCGCGGCGTCGGCCTGGCGGCGGCAGTCGGTCTTGGCGCCCTGGTCGGTCCGTCACAGGTCGGCGCGCGCGTGGCCGAGTTGCTGATCGGCCGCAACCGGCATCATCCGATCTGGACGATGCTGGCGTCCGTATCGCTGCTCGCGGCCGGGATCTGGCTGCTTCTGGTGGGCCACGCATTCATCGCGCTCGCCCTGATCCTCTACGGCGCGGGCAACGGCATCCACACGATCGCACGCGGCGCGCTGCCGCTGGTGCTGTTCGATCCGCAGCAATACGCCGTCCTGATGGGCAAGCTCGCAACGCCGAGCCTCATCATCCAGGCGGCAGCTCCTTCCATCGGAGCGCTGCTTCTGGGCATGGGCGGCGGCAATCTCGTCCTGACCACGCTGGCGCTCGCGGCGACGCTGAATGTGGGGCTCTCTATCTGCTTGCTTGCGGCCGTGGGCCGCTGATCCTCGGATCGGTTTGACGCCCGACGAAATCGCCGAATCTGTCGCGGATATCCGCTTTCAGGCGGCTCCGGACGGACGCCGCCGCACATCTTTTGGCGAATTACGCCAATGCATGTCGCTCAATGCGCCGTGGTTTCGGCTGAGCGACATGCATCAAACAAGGCTTAACTGCGGGTAACGAATCTGAACGATTGCGAGGCGCTCAGAAACGGTAATTCACGAAGGCCTTGAGCGTGTGGAAAGCCACGTCGTCCTTGACTGTCAACCCTTCGCCATTGTCGAGTATCTGCTTCGAGCCAAGGTCGACATAGGCATACTCCGTGCCGAAGGAGATGCGATCGGTGATGGCGTGCTCGAGGCCCGCGCCGATCGTCCAGCCGGTGCGTGTCTGCTCCTCGTTGAAGACGGTCGTCCCGCCGACCGTCAGTGTCTGCTCGGTGTTGCCAAAGGCAAGGCCGCCATGGCCGTAGATGAGCGTGCGGTCCCAAGCGTGGCCCAGC
>NZ_RZSB01000405.1:0-5511 GCF_004023285.1 Mesorhizobium sp. M2A.F.Ca.ET.067.02.1.1 | reverse complement strand
GGGCAGGCGTCTGGGCGGCGTCTCGGTGCATACCGGCACCATCCCGTCCAAGACGTTGCGCGAGACCGTGCTCAATCTCTCGGGCTGGCGTGAGCGCGGCTTCTATGGGCGCGGCTACCGGGTGAAGCAGGACATTTCGATCGGCGACCTGGTCGAACGGCTGCACAAGACCCTCGACCACGAGGTCGAGGTGTTGCAGCACCAGTTCATGCGCAACACCGTGAGGAGCGCGCGCGCCGCGGTTAAATTCCTCGCGCCGAACAAGGCCAGCCTGACCGCCGACAATGGCGATTACAGCGAGATTGGCTTTGCCAACGCGCTGATTGCCGTCGGCACCCGGCCGCACCGGCCGGCCGACGTGCCCTTCGACCGGAAGCGGATCTTCGACAGCGACGAGATGCTGGAACTCCACCACCTGCCGCGCACGCTGACGGTGATCGGCGCCGGCGTCATCGGCGTCGAATATGCCACCATCTTTTCGGCGCTCGACGTGCCGGTGACCTTGGTCGAGCCGCGCAACTCCATCCTGGATTTCATCGACCGCGAGATCGTCGACGATTTCATTCACCAGATGCGCGACCGCGGCATGACCATCCGGCTCGGCAGTCCGGTCAAGGAGATCGCCTCCAAACCTGACTATGCCGAGGTAACGCTCGCCGACGGCCGCACCATCCGCTCCGAGATGGTGCTCTACGCCGCCGGCCGCACCGGCAACATCGCCAGCCTCGGCCTCGACGCGGTCGGCATCGGGGCCGACGCCCGAGGCCGGGTCAAGGTCGATCCGCAGACCTTCCAGACCAGCGTGCCGAACATCTACGCGGCCGGCGACGTCATCGGCTTCCCGAGCCTTGCCTCGACCTCGATGGAGCAGGGCCGGGTGGCGGCATGCCACGCCTTCGGCGTCAACCTGCCGCCCCCGCCGGAGAGCTTTCCTTATGGCATCTACGCCGTGCCGGAGATCTCGACGGTCGGCCTGTCGGAAGAGCAGGTGCGCGAGAGCGGCGATGCTTACGAGGTTGGCCTGGCGCGTTTTCGCGAGACATCGCGCGGCCATATCATGGGCGTCTCAAGCGGTTTCCTGAAGCTGTTGTTCTCTGTCGAGACGCGCCGCCTGCTCGGCGCCCACATCGTCGGCGAGGGCGCCACCGAGCTCATTCATATCGGCCAGGCGGTGATCAATCTCGGTGGCACGGTCGACTTCTTCGTCAACAACACCTTCAACTATCCGACGCTGGCGGAAGCCTACAAGATCGCAGGCCTGGATGCCTGGAACCGGATGGGACGAGGGTAGAATTCCTCGAGCCGCCGCGGGCCGCGCCTGCCGTCTAAAGGCAGCATCGCCCGGCTGGCGGCGCGGTCAGGCCGTCGGCATGGGGCCTGCCAGCCACTGCCGCGCGATCGCGGCGTCGGCGTCGCCGAATTCATGGCCCGAAGCAACGATGCGCGCGTCGACCTCGGCGCGGCGTTCGCTGAACAGCGTCACCAGCGCCGGGGCGAATGGGCCGTAGGTCTGGTCGGCGGCGCCGGCGATGATCAAGACACGTGTTCCGCCGAGATCGGTCATCGGCGAAGTGTCGAGCACCGGCATCGCTCGTAGTAGCGCCGCCTCCCGGACCAGGCCAGGATGGAGCAGCATCAGGCTGGAGACGACGTTGGCGCCGTTCGAATAGCCAAGGAAGGCCGCGCGCCGCGGGTCGAGGCCATGGCGCTCGGATACCTCTACGGCGAATTCGGCGTAGGCGGCGGTCTCCTTGCGGATGCTGGTCTGTTCGAAACTTGTCGGCGTGATTCGCTCGAACCAGCGGAAGCCATTGTCCTGGGGGATGCGCCCACGCGCGGCAACCAGCGTAGCGTCGGGCGCGATCTTCCGTGCAAGCGGGATGAGCGTCGTTTCGTCCACACCCGATCCGTGCAGCACAAACAGGCATTTGCCGGTCGACTTTGCCGGCGTCACCACGCGGTAGCGGAAGCCAAGATCACTGTGCAGGATACTGTTTTCATCGCTATATTCGGACACGCTCACATCCATTTGATTCCATGAGAGATTCGTTGATTTGCCGGCTTCAAAACGGAATATTTTCGCGCTCCGCGAAAGTTGATTGAACCAGGCGCATTTCAGTCCGTTTCAGCGCCGATATACCTCCCGCGGGAGGAATCGAAGCGGTGCGCCCCGGGGGTCGCATTGCTGGCTATGAACAACCAGCTTTGAGGCCTTTTGTCGATGACCACCCCTGTTTCCAACGAACGCGACAAGCGTATCGGAGAGCGCGACACACGTATCGACGTGCTGCGCGCGCTCGCGCTGCTCACCATCTTCGTCGACCACGTTCCGGGCACGGTCTTCGAGAATTGGACCTACAAGAATTTCGGTTTTTCCGATGCGGCCGAAGCCTTCGTGCTGATCTCCGGCATCTCGGTGGCGCTGGCCTACGGCACGAAGTTCAAGCCGGGCGGCCGTTTGCTCGCGACCCTGAAGATGTGGCGGCGCGCCGGCGTGCTCTACATCGCTCACATCGTCATCACGATGGTGGTGATCGCGCTGTTTTGCGCCGCCGCGCTGTTCGCGCACCGGCCGGAAATGCTGACCATGATAAACATCGAGCCCTTGATGAAGAACACGCCGCAGGTGCTGCTCGGCATCGTCACGCTCGGCCACCAGCTCGGCTACAACAACATCCTGCCGGTCTATGCGGCGCTGCTTCTGGCGGCGCCGGCTTTCGTGCTGTTCGTCAGCCATAGGCCGGTGACGGCGCTGATCGTGTCAGGCCTGCTCTGGCTCGTCGCCGGCATCTGGCAGATCGCGCCGCCAAACTACCCGGAGCCTGGCCTCTGGTTCCTCAACCCGCTGTCCTGGCAGTTCGTCTTCAACATCGGCCTTGCCGCCATGCTGCATGTGAAGCGGGGCGGGCGAATCCCGATCAATCCGTGGCTGCTTGGCGCCGCGGGCATCTACGTGGTCGGCGCGGCGATCTGGGTGCACAGCCCGCTCTGGGGCCAGATCACCTGGTTCAATCTGCCGGTGGTGATCGGCGGCTTCGACAAGACCTTCCTGTCGCTGCCGCGGCTGTTGCACATTCTGTCGGTCAGCTACCTGATCGTCGCGTTGCCGGCTGTCTCCAACCTCTTCCGCGTCAGGCCCGACAATCCGCTGGCCATTCTGGGCAAGCGCTCGCTGCCGGTGTTCATCGCCGGCACGCTGCTTGCGATGTCGGCGCAGGTGCTGAAGCTGATCAACCCGGGCGGCCCGGCTTACGATACGCTGCTGATCGCGGCCGGCATCGCCATGCAGTTCGCGCTTGCGCTCTACCTTGAATGGCTTGCCGGTCTTGGGCCGTCCCGCGCCAAGGAAGCGCGCGGGGAGGCTCCAAACAGGCCGTTCGGCGCGCAGCCGGTGCCGGCAAGGGCGGGAGGATACTGAAGCAATTTCAGGAGAAGTGCGGAGCGGTTTTCCGCTCGGAATTGCGCGACGCCGCAAGAGCGCTTAGCCTGTGCGGGCCGGGCCGGTTGAGGCTCTGACGATCAGTTCGACACCCATCGTCTCGCGCCGCACCGTACCGTCATGATCGAGGATCATGCGCGCGGCGCGGCGGCCGATCTCGGTGATCGGCTGGGCGACCGTGGTCAGCGCGGGTGTGCACAGCGCGCCGTCCGGCACGCCGTCGAAACCGACGATGGAGACGTCGCCGGGGACGTCCAGGCCCCGCGCTTTCAGCCAGTCGATGGCGATCAGCGCCATGCGGTCCGACATCGCCAGTATGGCGGTCGGCGCCTCACCATCGGCGAAGATCGCCTCGAGGCCGGCTCTGGTGCTCTTTTCCTCATTCTCGGTCTCGTAGACCGGGATTTTCGTCGTATCGATGCCGAAGCGGGCAAGCTCCTCGAAATAGCCGGCAAGTCGGTCGCGTGTTCCGGTGTAGAGCGCGCCGCGCACGATGTCCGGCGTGGCGAAGCCGGTGCGGTTGTCTGCGAAGGCCAGCGACAGCACCGCGAAGCGGCGATGGCCGAGCTCGGCCAGATGGCGCGCCGCGAGCCTTGCGCCCGCGACATTGTCGACGCCGATGGCCGAGACGGTCTCGTCCTGGAAGCCGAGCTCCAGCGCCACGAAGGGCAGCCTACGCTCGCGCGTCAGGTCGACAAGGCGCGAGCCGCCTTCGATGCAGAACAGGATGAAGCCGTCGACAAGTGCGCTCTGGATGTTCCAGGCAAGCTTCTCTTGGTTGGCGGCCGACACCAGCGCGATGCCCGCGCCGGTGGCGTCGCAGGCTTCTGAAATGCCAGCCATCATGACGCGGGCGAAAGGATCGTCGAAGAAGTAGGAGAGGGGCTCCGTGGTGGCGACCCCGATGGCGTTGACTTTGCCGGCGCGCAGCAGCCGGCCTTTCGGGTCGGGACCGGCGTAACCCATCTGCTCCGCCACCGCCTTGACCCGTTCGCGCACTTCGGCGCGCACGATCTCGGGCCGGCTGAAGACATTGGAGGCCGTGCCATGCGAGACGCCGGCGGCCTTGGCGATGTCGGCAAGCCTGATCGGTCTTGCCTGGCCTTCGAGGAGTGATGCCATGTCGTTCCTCCGAATCCGGTCACGTCACGAACATGACCGCTGAATTGCTGCCGGTCATCTAACATTTTTATTGGATCGATTCAAAATTCTGTTGACGGTGGGCAAAAGAGGTCTATGATTTGAATCGATCCAAGTTCCGTGCTCCATGGCGGAGCGAATTTCGACAGGAGGGGTGCCATGCATCCGGTGAGCTATTTGTTCGAGGACATCTACCGCAACGACTGGGGCATCGCTTCGGCCGCTGTCAGCGAGAAGCGGCGAGGCAGGTCGAGCCCATGGCGCCGCAAGCCGCGCTTCCTCGTGGACCCCAAGCGAGGCTGACCCGCAGTTTTTTCCGCACCCGTATATTGGATCGATTCAAACCCAAGGAGAAGCAATCATGCATCCGATTGGTCATCTGTTTCAGGACATCTACCGCAACTATTGGGGCATCACGCCCGGGACCGAGCAGCCTCAGCGGACCCGCCGTGACGAACTGCCTGCGCGCGAGCGCAAGCGGCGAGCCGGCCGAAAATAGGCGCTGAAAAATAGCCTAATGCCGAGGGCGCCACAGGGCCGAGGCGGCGATCGCCACCCAGCCGGCGATCAGCAGCGTGCCGCCGATCGGCGCCGACATCGGGAACAGCCGCGATCCGAGAAAGTCGCGGGCAAGCAGATCGCCGCAGAACAGCAGCAGGCCCAAGAGCAGGACGAGGCTGGCGATCCTGAGGCAACGGTTGCCGCCGGCAAGGCCGATGGCAAGAAAAGCCGGCGCATGCATCAGGAGGAAATTGGCGGCAGTGCCGGTAAAGGCGCCGCCGCGATGCGCGGCGGCGGCCGACAACGCTACGCCCGCCGCCCCAACGAGGCCGGCTGCCAGCACGAGGACGCGGCTTCCGCTGTCTGATGCTTGCCCGGTGAGGCTCATCCTGGATGCTCCATGGCGGTTGGGCGGAAGGGCGATCAAGACT
>NZ_RZSB01000404.1:0-5519 GCF_004023285.1 Mesorhizobium sp. M2A.F.Ca.ET.067.02.1.1 | reverse complement strand
GTTGATGGTTCACCGGTGGGAAGGGACCGGGCCATGCCACGGCCTGTCCGAAAGGACGACCACGATCCACTCGGTCTCCTTCCCACCTCAACCATACACCAGAACCAACACACAGGATCCTCGGGTCAAGCCCGAGGATGACGAAGCGCGAAGCGGCGGCATCCAAACATGAAACTCGCCACCTTCAACATCAACAACATCAACAGCCGGCTGGAAAACCTTCTGGCCTGGCTGGCCGCCGCCAAACCCGATGTCGTCTGCCTGCAGGAGCTGAAATCCCGCGACACGCAGTTCCCGCTGACCAGGCTTGCGCACGCCGGCTATGGCGCGGTGTGGAAGGGGGAGCCGACCTGGAACGGCGTGGCGATCCTAGCGCGCGGCGCCGAGCCGGTGCTGACGCGTGACGCGCTGCCCGGCGACGATGCCGACCGCCAGGCCCGCTACATCGAGGCCGCGGTCGACGGCGTCGTCATCGCCTGCCTCTACGCGCCGAACGGCAACCCGAGGCCGGGCCCGAAATTCGACTACAAGCTCGCCTGGCACCAGCGCTTCGCCGCGCATGCGGCCGAGCTCCTCGACACCGGCCTGCCGGTGGCGCTTGCCGGCGATTTCAACATCGTGCCCGAACCTCGCGACATCTATGAGACACGCTCCTATGACGACAACGCGCTGGTGCAGCCTGAAAGCCGCGCCGCTTTCGCCGCGCTGATCGGCCAGGGCTGGACCGACGCGCTGCGCAAGGTCTTTCCAAGGGAAGAGAGGCTCTACACCTTCTGGGACTACCGCCGGAACCGCTGGCCGCGCGACGCGGGACTCAGGCTCGACCACATCTTGCTGTCGAAGAAGCTGGCGCGAAAGCTGAAAGCGGCGGGCGTCGACCGCGAGGTGCGGGGAGGAGACAATCCCAGCGACCACGCGCCGGTGTGGGTGGAACTGGGGTGAGAAAACAGAAATCCCCGCCGTGGCGGGGATTCTTGAAAGATCAGGCTTTGGGGCTCTCGATCACTGTGGAGCCGGCGAACCGGCCACAATCGCCGAAAGCTTGCCCTTGCGGACGAAAACAGGCTTCTCGTAAGTCTTCTTCATGCGATTGCTCTCCTCGAAAATTCCGTCCGATAATCTCATACGACGAGTTCCTGTCAAGTAAGCGGCCAGGACGGGCCGTTCTGTTTCTGGGGACAGCGTTCTACTGAAATAACCGCCGCCCAATAGTGTGATGGCCGCGGCGGCTGGAGCCGCGTTCGGAATATATCGCCGGGAGGATCTATCGAGGCACATTTATCGCCTCTCTGTGATGTCCGGCACTTAAAGCGCGTCGCGATCTTTCAGATTCGCTCCATGCGCTTTAGGTTTTTGATTTTACGCATGTCTTTATCCCGAAACCGGTTCCCACTTTCGAGAGACATGCTTTAGCCACGGCGGAAGGCTCGGCTAGGATGTTGGCCGCCTGCCGCCATCGGACGGCGAGAGGCGCGGGGGAGACCGATGAAGAGACCGACTGACAGGCTGCCGGCGCTGGCGATACTGATCGCCGGCAATCGGTTGCGCGGCCAGGAGCGCGGCGCCTGTGGCTGCTAACGCTCTTGTCCTTTTCGTCTCGGCTCTCGTGGTTGCGGGGGCCATCGCGCTCATTGCGCTCGCCCTACGCCGGCGCCGCAAGCGGCGCAAGCTGCGCCGCAGCGCCGATCCCGCGCACGATTATCGGGCCCGCGCCAATTGGTCGGCAAGCGACCACGCGTTGAATTACTCGTCCTTCGTCTTCATGGATGTCGACGGCGACGGCAGGTTCGGCGAGGCCGACCGGCCGATGGGCGGCATTGTCGTACGGGTGTTCGACGACAAGGGCGCGTTTATTACCTCGGCCACCAGCAACAGCTCCGGCTTCGCCAACTTCCTCATGTCGACCAGAAAGCGGTGGGCAAGCCTCCGCGCGCCTGGACTCTACCGGTTTTCGGTGTCCGTCCCCAAGGGATGGCGCGTCAGCACGGGCAATGAGAGCCAGATGTTGCGGCTGGTCGAACTGCCGGGGTCGCCCGCCGGCCTGGTGGGAGAGGATCTGCCTGGACTTGTCGGGCTGGTCCCGGGGCGCAGCCTGCGCGGCAAGACCCCGGCATCGGCGCAGGCGACATTGAAGGTGATGGGCAAGGGCGAACTGCTGCAGACCATGCCGCTTGCGGCAGGCAGCTTCCACTTCGACCTCCCGGACGTGGCCGACACACTGGAGATTTCGGGCCCGGATATCGGGCGGCGTCTGGCGCTTTGTCCCTATCCGACCGACCTCGGCGAACTGAGGCCGGACGCAATCGCCGACGAGGCCGTGCTGTCGCGGATCGGGTTTGACGACGTCACATCACTCGACTTCAAGAAAGTGCCTTCTGGCCATGCCGGCCTGGAGTGGCGCAACATCAACGCCATCGCTAGAAACTACGTCAAGGAGAGCGAAGGCTATCTCAACGGCAGCATCCGCGGCAACCACGCAGCCTATACCAGCAGCGGCCACCCAGCCGAGTTCGGCGGCAGCACACCCTTCGGCTTTCATTCGGTCATGTTGACCGCCGCCTGGCTGAGATCGGAAGGCGAGGTGGCGCTGATTGAAAGCTGGCTGGGCGACGAACTCGTCGCCAGCGATGAGGTGGTGCTATCGGCATTGGCGCCGGTTCACTACGCGCCCATGCTGAAGGCTGTGACGCGTGTGCGCGTTTCCACCAGGCACCACTGGCAGCTCGTGCTGGACGATCTAGTGCTGGCGCGCTGAGCGGCGTAGACACCCTTTGGCATTTCGGCGGACTGCCATCGGCATCTTGTCCCGGCAATGGGGCCGGAAGAGGCCGCACGCCGTTCTGGAATTCCATCACGCCAAGGAATGTTTGCTCCTGCTTCGGCGGATGCCTTGCATTATTGCGGCGGGTTGGACAACACCACAGGCGCATTCGCGGCGGTGATCGCCCCAAGCCTGCCTCTAAGAACCAAAGTGGGCTTCTCGTAGACTTTCTTCATGCCAAGCTCTCCTGCAAAATCCCTGCCGGATGATCCCATAACATCGTGTGCTGTCAACCAATGCGCCTTCCGTTCAGTCCAGCTATTCCTGGGCAATGTGGCTTTCCGCGCACAGTCGTGGGCCGGCAGGGTCGTAAGGTTCTCTATCGAGCCACATTCTTCGCCTCGATGATGTCCCGCACTTAGTCTTGGCAAAGCTCGGCCGTCTCCCCCTCAGGGGGTCAGCAGCATGCGCCGGCTTACACTCCAGCCCGGAAATTGGCGAAAGCGATCGTGACATCAATCTCCCCCCTTGCGGCGGAGATGCCCGGCAGGGCAGAGGGGGTGTGACGGAACGCGGCCCCTCGATCGGTTCCGGCCGCCAAGTCCAAGGTACGTGCCATGCCCACCCTCCACCTCGTCGAAGCCTCGATCGCCGACCTGCGCCGCGCGCTGGAGGAGGGCACCGTCACCAGTGTCGAGCTGGTCGCTGCGTATCTGCGGCGCATCGCCCATTACGACCGTCACGGCATCACGCTGAACGCCGTGCCCGTCCTCAACCCGAACATGTTCGGGGAAGCGGAAGCGTCCGACTGGCGTCGCCGCGCGGGCGAGGCGCTCGGACCGCTCGACGGCATCCCCTACACCGCCAAGGACAGCTACAAGGTAAAGGGCCTGACGGTCGCCGCGGGTTCGCCCGCCTTCGAGCATCTCGTCGCCACGGAGGACGCCTTCACCATCGCCCAACTGCGCGCCGCGGGCGCGGTGCTGATCGGCCTCACCAACATGCCGCCGATGGCCAATGGCGGCATGCAGCGCGGCGTCTATGGCCGCGCCGAGAGCCCATATAACAAGGATTTCCTCACCGCCGCCTTCGCCTCCGGCTCGTCCAACGGCTCGGGCACCGCGACCGCCGCCAGCCTCGCCGCTTTCGGGCTCGGCGAGGAAACCTGGTCGTCCGGCCGCGCGCCCGCCTCCAACAATGCGCTCACCGCCTACACGCCCTCGCGCGGCGTGATCTCGGTGCGCGGCAACTGGCCCCTGGTGCCGACCATGGATGTGGTGGTGCCGCATACGCGCAGCATCGCCGACATGCTGGTGCTGCTCGACGTGATCGTCGCCGACGATGCCAAGGCGCGCGGCGATTTCTGGCGCGTCCAGCCCTGGGTGGATATCCCGAAAGTCTCGACGCTGCGGCCGGCGAGCTACACCGCCCTTCCGTTGCAAGGCGCGCTAAAGGGCAAGCGGCTGGGCGTGCCCAAAATGTATATCGGCAAGGATGACGGCGCCGACAGGCCGATCGAGACGCGCGCCTCGGTGCTGGAGCTTTGGCGGCAGGCGGCGCGCGACCTGGAAGCGCTCGGCGCCGAAGTGGTCGAGGTCGATTTCCCCGTCGTCTCCAACTACGAGCGCGATCGTCCCGGCGCCCGCTCCATGGTCGACCGTGGGCTGGTGCCGCCGGAATTCGCCGAGCGCGAGATCTGGGACCTGTCGATCTGGTCGTGGGACGATTTCCTGCGCGCCAATGCCGACCCGGCCATCCCCGATCTTGCTTCGGTCGACGGCGCAAAGATCTTCCCGCAGCCGCCGGGCGCGTTGCGCGACCGTTACGGCGAGGCCGATTTCGATCTGGCGCAGTATGTCGAGCGGGCGAAGCGGGGCGTGGCGCGACTGGAAGATATCCCAGCCATAGGGGAAGGCCTGAAAGGCCTCGAGGCAACGCGCCGCGTCGACTTCGAGGAGTGGCTCGATGCCAACCGCTTCGATGCCGTGGTGCTGCCGGCGGTGGCCGATGTCGGGCCGGCCGATGCCGACGTGAACGAGGCCTCCGCCCGGCTCGCCTGGCGCAACGGCACCTGGGTCGCCAATGGCAATCTTGTCTGGCGGCATCTGGGCATCCCAACGGTGACGGTGCCGATGGGCGCCATGGCCGATATCGGCATGCCGGTGGGCCTGACCTTCGCCGGCAAGGCTTATGACGACACGGCGCTGCTGATGATTGCCGGCGACTATGAGCGCGCCACCAAGCGCCGCACCGCCCCGCCGCGCACGCCCGCGCTTGCCGATGATGTGTTTGCGGCGGGCAGCGGTGTGAGGAGGGGCGCTAGCGACGCGCCGTTTGCCCTGAAGCTGACTGCCGAAACGGTCCCCGCCGGTGACACCGACGAGATCACGATCGCGCTGGAGATCGAGCGGGCGGAGCCGGAAACGGTCGTGAAAGTCTACGTCAACGGCGAGCCGGTGATCATGCGGGCCGGCGGGAATCGCTACACCGGCCGGATCGTGGTGCCCGCCGCGACGCATCAAGGTTTCCACAGCGTCTGGCGGGGTTCATATGGCTCGATCGTCACGGCCATTGCGAAGTCGCCGGATGGGATAGTCGGCGGGGCCTATGTTGTGACGGGCGGGATTGGCTGAGGCGCTCTCCTTCTCCCCTTGTGAGGGTTTTGCATGGGAGTCGATATTTAGCGCACGAGGCGGATGGGCGTTTTTTGAAAGGCGCTCTGGCCGCTTTGGCGGGTTATTTTGCCTCGCTCTTGGGG
>NZ_RZSB01000403.1:0-5530 GCF_004023285.1 Mesorhizobium sp. M2A.F.Ca.ET.067.02.1.1 | reverse complement strand
ACGCCGCCCTGGGGCAAGCTCGACCAACCCGATTTCCTCAACGCCGCCGCGGCGATCGAGACGGCGCTCTCGCCGCGCGCGCTGCTCGACCTTTGCCTCGACGTCGAGAGGCGATTGAAGCGCGTGCGCGAGGAGCGCTGGGGGCCGCGCCTGATCGACATCGACATCCTAGTGTTCGGCGACCGGGTTATTCACGAGACCGGGCTCGAAGTGCCGCATCCGCGCATGCTGGAGCGCGCCTTCGTGCTGGCGCCGCTGGCCGAGATCGCGCCGGGGCTTTCGATCGGCGGCAGGAGCGTCTCGGAACGGCTCGGCGCCGTCGACACATCAGGGATCGAGCGGCTTCCGTCCGGCCGGGAGTGGTGGTTGGCTTAACGTCGCCTAGTTCTCGACAACGAAAGTGCCGCCGGCGTCTTGGTAGACGAACAATTCGACAGCGTCGTACTTTTGGCGGTCAGTCGATATCGCCAGGAAATCATACTCGCCCAAATGCAAGATGACCTCTTGTTTGGTCGATGTAACGCGCTCGATTCTTGCCGCTGTATCGCTCATGCGCAGAGACACCTCCGTATGGATAGCGAGCCCAGTGCCGTCGGTGAAAAGAACGCTGATCCCAAACCCCGGTTCGTTCTTTTCGACAGAGCGGATTGACTTGCCAATCATTCGCGCTTCGAAGCTTCTCACAATACGATTCCCAATTTGTGGTTAACCGGCATCAACCGGAAAAACCGCCGCCGTCGAGAAATGTCTGTTCCTCGGGCGTCGTCTCTCGACCGAGCAACCTGTTTCGATGCGGAAAGCGACCGAAGCGCTCGATGATTTCCAGATGCTCCTCGGCATATTTAAGATCGTTCGCGGCTCGCGCGGCGGTGAGTTCCACTGAACGCTTCTGATCGCCAAGCGATTCCGAATGCTCGAATGGAAGGTAGAGGAAGACGCGCAGAGCCTCGTCGAGTTCCAGATCCTGTCCGGCGGCGATCGCCCGGTCGGCAAAATGCCTTGCCAGCGGGTCGGTCGCGTACATGTGGCCGGTGCCGCGGAAGCAGTTGCGCGGGAACTGATCGAGCAGGATCATCAGCGCCAGCGATCCTTCAGCATGGGCGTTCCAGTCGTCGCATTCGCGCCGCGCGGCTGCGTAATGCAACTCAAGGAAGCGGCTGCGGAAATCGGTGTCGAAGGCGTCGTTCTTCTCGAACCAGGCGTCCTCGCCGGCGTCACGCCAGAATTTGGTGACCGAAAGCGCCCGCGCGTCGAGCTCTGCCATGCCTTGCCCCTCAGTTGTTGGTCTCTGCCTCGTTCAGCACAACGGCTGTTTCTTGGTTCAGCGCGCGGCCGGCCCGGCGCGGTTGCGTGAGCGGCGTCGGGATCGGCGTGCCGATGTTGCCCTTGAGGAAACGCTGGCCGGCGCGGATGCCCTCGGCAAGCTGCGTTTCGAAGCGAGCGGTATCGCGACGGCGCACGTCCTCGATGACCTCGGCAACCTCCTCCGGATCGACGCCCAATGCCTCCAGCGCCGAGCCGCCGAAGACGAGCGCCGATTCGAAGGTTTCGCGCAATTGGTAGTCGACGCCGGCTCGAATGAGCTGCAGCGCCGTGCCGCGGTCGTAGGCGCGCGCCAGCATGGTGACCAGCGGGAATTCGGCCTTGATCAGCTGCGCGATGCGCACGGCGGCGTCCGGCTTGTCGACGCAGATCAGCACCGCGTGGGCCCGCCCGGCGCCGGCCGCATGCAGGATATCGAGCCTCGTGCCGTCGCCATAATAGACCTTGAAGCCGAAATTGGCCGCCGCCTGGATCATCTCCACCTCGTTGTCGATGATCGAGACGTCCAGCCCCCGCAATAGCAGCGGCTGGCTTGCGATCTGGCCGAAGCGGCCGAAACCGATGATCAGCACGCTGCCGGTGAGGCCCTCGGCGATGTCGACGCCGTCGAGCGACTGCTCGTCGCGCGGGGTGAGGTAGCGCAGCGCCAGGATCGCGAGCGGCGTCAGCACCATCGAGATGATGACGATGGCGGTGAGCGTGGCGTTGGCCTGGCCGTCGATGATGCCGACCGCGGCAGCGGACGAATAAAGCACGAAGGCGAACTCGCCGCCCTGCGCCATGAAGACGGCGCGTTCTAGCGCCTCGCGATGGCCGCTCTTCAGGATGCGCGCGACGATGTAGATGCCGAGCGCCTTCATGACCATGTAGGCGACGACATAGATGGCGACGAGCCGCCAGTTATGGGCAACGACGCTCAGGTCGAGCGACATGCCGACGGCGAGGAAGAACAGGCCGAGCAGGATGCCGCGAAACGGCTCGATATCGGCTTCGAGCTGGTGACGGAAGGTCGATTCCGACAGGAGCACGCCGGCGAGGAAGGCGCCCATCGCCATCGACAGGCCGGAGAGCTGCATGGCGAGAGCCGATCCCAGCACCACTAGGAGGGCCGCGGCGGTCATGACCTCGCGGGCACGCGCGTCCGCCAGGACGCGGAAGAGCGGATTGAGCAGGTAACGGCCGGCCACGACCAGTCCGATGATCGCGGCGATGCCGATGCCGACTTCGCTCAGCCGCTCCGAAATACTGGTTTCGGCGCCGCCCGGCGCGAGGAAGGCGACCAGCGCCAGCAGCGGCACGATCATCAGGTCCTCGAGCAGTAGGATGGAGACGATGCGCTGGCCTTTCGGCGTGGCGATCTCGCCGCGCTCTTCCAGCAGTTGCATGACGATCGCCGTCGAGGTCAGCACGAAGCCGGCGCCGGCAACGAAGGACTGGGCGATGGGGAAGCCTCCGGCCAGTCCGACGAGGGTGAGCAGGACCGCGCAGACGCCGACCTGGAGGGCACCCAATCCAAAGATCTCGCGACGCAGGCCCCAGAGCCGCGACGGCTGCATTTCCAGCCCGATGATGAACAGGAACATGACGACGCCGAGCTCGGCGACGTGGAGGATCGATCCCGATTCGGAAAAGACGCGCAGGCCGAACGGGCCGATGACCACGCCGGCGGCAAGGTAGCCGAGGATCGAGCCCAGCCCCATGCGCTTGAAGATCGGCACGGCGATGACGCCGGCCGCGAGCAACGCCACCACCTGCACCAGATCGCTGCTCGACGCTTCAGCTGCCATGGCTGTCATCCTGTTGCTGAAAAGCGCGTTCGCCTGGAAAACATTCAGGTGGACGCGCTTCAGGTCTTTGCTTGATGCATGTCGTTATCCCAGAACCGCTGCGCACTTCTGGGCGACATGCATTAGAAGCACTCCTTGCATGCACCGGGAGGGAGAGGCAAGGGCGGGAGGCCTGCCAGCAAGGGTAGGCGCCGTCGGAGGGACCTTCGCTTGCCTGTCGGACGTTCGGCATCTATAATGGCGAAATGTCTGACTATTCGTCCCACCCGCTTCCGGATATCCCGATGGATGCGCTTAGCGAGGTCCTGCAAGACTTTCGCTTGAGTGGCGTCAACTATGGCCGCTGCGAGCTGCGACATCCGTGGAGCATCGCCTTTCCGGAACAGAAGCTGCTTCGTTTTCACTTTGTCGGCCAGGGTCCGTGCTGGATCTATACCGAAGCGGAAGGGTGGCAGGAGTTGCGTGATGGCGATCTGGTGCTGCTGCCGCAAGGCATAGCCCATCGGCTGGCCAGTGCGCCGGACGTTGTCGGCGACTCGCTCGAGGGATGCCAGGTGACCAAGTTGGGCGGCAATGTCTGCGAAGTGGTCAGGCAGGGAACGGGCGCGACATGCACCCTTTTCTGCGGCTCGATGGCATTGGGTTCCTGCGCGCTCAATCCATTGATCACGTTGATGCCGCCGATCATCAAAGGCTGCGACGTGGCCGGCAATGACCCGGTCATGCGTCCTTTGCTGGCGGCCATGACGGCCGAGGCCGCGCAACCGCAGATGGGCAGCGCCACGATTCTGTCGCGCATGGCGGACTTGCTGACAGCCCGGCTCATCCGCTGCTGGGTCAATTGCACGGGAGCCGCGACCACCGGTTGGCTTGCCGCTATCCGCGACCCCCATATCGGGCGTGCGCTGGCGGCCATGCACCGAGACCCCGGCCATAACTGGACCTTGGAAAGCCTTGCCGGCCTGGCAGGCCAATCGCGCTCGATTTTCGCCGAACGCTTCAGCGCCGTGCTAGGGGAGGGCGCTGCCCACTATCTCGCTCGTCTGCGTATGCAGCTTGCCCGCGAGTTGCTGGGGCAAAACGGCTTGTCGGTTGCCGAAGTCGCTACCCGTTTGGGCTATGACAGCGAAGCGTCCTTCGCCCGCGCGTTCAAACGCATCACCAATGTCTCGCCTGGCGTTGTGCGTCGCACAATTTCCGGACGAACGGATATGAATTTCGGATTTTAGGATACATATAATCCGAAAGGACTCGTCTATTGAAGGCCTCCATTCCTTGGAGATACTTCCGGTGACAGACACAACATTACAGCTTGAAGACGAGGCATTAGACCTCGATACCGCCGCGCCAACCACGTGGAACGCAGCCACCTGGTTCTCGGTCATTTCATTGGCGGCAACCAGCTTTGCCCTAGTGTCAGCCGAATTCCTGCCGGCAGGTCTGCTGACGCCAATGGCGCGCGATCTCGGCATCAGCGAAGGAACGGCCGGACAGGTCGTCACCGCCACCGCTTCCGTCGGCGCCGTGACGGCCATGTTGAGCAATGTTCTCATCGGCCGATTGAACCGCAAGACGGTGCTGGTTGGCCTCAGCGCCTTGGCGGTCGGTTCCAACCTCCTTGCGGCGCTGGCGCCCAATTTCTGGTTGCTGCTGTTGGGCCGGGCAGGGCTCGGAATTGCTCTCAGCGCCTTCTGGGCACTCTCGGTTGCCGTCGTGGCCCGGCTGGTTGGCGCCAATGCCACAGGTCGGGGCATGGGCATCGTCACCCTCGGCGTCTCGCTTGCCACCATTGCCGCGCCATCGGCGGGTGCGTTGATCAGCGACTGGCTGGGATGGCGCAGCGCCATGGCCTTGACGGCGGGGCTGGCCGTGATTGCCCTGCTGCTGCAGTTGCTTAGCCTGCCGACCCTGCCTGCCACAGCCAGCAACAGTCTTGCGGATGTATTTCGGCTGACACGGCGGCGTGGCATTCAACTCGGCATGCTGGCCATCCTTTTGCTGATGACAGGGCATTTTGCCGGCTCGGTCTATGTGCGCCCCTTCCTCGAACATGTGACGCTCCTGGCAACCGGGCCAATTGCCATGGCCCTGCTCGGATTTGGCATCGCCGCTGTCATCGGCAATATTGCTGGCGGCCGCATGGCCGACGCCAATATCCACATGGCTCTCGTGGGCACCGCGGCGCTGATGGGGTTTGCGGCTCTGGCATTGGTGATTTGGGGCGTGCACGTCGTCGTTGCCTTCGGATTCGTTACGCTTTGGGGCCTGGCATTCGGCATGGCGCCGGTGGTGCTGCCGACCAATCTGTCGCGCGCGGCGCCTGATGCGCTGGAAGCGGCCGGTAGCCTGATGGTCGTCTCTTTCCAGGTTGCCATCACCATCGGCGCGGTTGTCGGCGGCTATGTCGTGGACACCTATGG
>NZ_RZSB01000402.1:0-5531 GCF_004023285.1 Mesorhizobium sp. M2A.F.Ca.ET.067.02.1.1 | reverse complement strand
CGCTCGAACAGTTCCGGCACCGTCATGCGCGAGACGCTTTCGATCTCCTGGTCGCTGTCCATGAAGGGCAGCGACAGCATCGTCGCCACCTTGCGGCCGATCGCCGTCTTGCCAGCCCCCATCAGCCCGACGAAGACGATCGAACGGCTGCCGAGCCGTTCGACCAGCGCGGCACAGCCTTCGTCCGTCGGATTTGGTGGCACAGCGTTCATCGGGGCCTCTTTGCGCCGTATCGACATCAAAAGCCTGTTTGCGTCAAGCGCGGGTGCACGAACGGGTCCGAAGCCTTTCCGGCAAAAACCTGCGGCGACCGGAATCCTTCGTCCTTGAATTGCCCGGTTTGGCGTCCCATAAGGGCACAGGGCTTTGGAAACGCAGAACAACAAGACGGGCGAAATTTGAATGCCGACTTTGTTTCGCTTCGTCGTGACGCTGGCGGTTCTTGCGGGTATTGCCTATGGCGCGATGTTCGCGCTGGCGATGTTCGTGGAGCCCAAAAAAGCGGAAATGAGCATCCGCATTCCCGCCGAAAAGCTCAACCCCAAGAAGAACTGACAAACCCGGCCCGATGAACAGCGCCGCCCGCATCGAAGCCTTCCTCGAAATGATGAGCGCCGAACGGGGGGCGGCCGAGAACACGCTTGCCTCCTACCGCCGCGATCTCGAGGACGCTTCCGAAGCGATCAAGGGCGGACTTGCGGGCGCCGGATCGGCCGACATCCGCGCCTATCTCGACGACATTGCCGCGCGTGGCTTCGCGCCGACCTCGCAGGCGCGCAAATTGTCGGCGATCCGCCAGTTCTTCAAATTCCTCTACGCCGAGGGCCTGCGCGGCGACGACCCGACCGGCACGCTGGACAGCCCGCGCAAGGGCCGGCCGCTGCCGAAGACGATGAGCGAGGCCGAGACCGGCCGCCTGCTCGACCGGGCGGCGCAGGAAGCCGGCGAAGCTGGTCCGGATGGCGACCGGATGGCCGCCTTGCGCCTGCACGCGCTGGTCGAGGTGCTCTACGCCACGGGCCTGCGCGTGTCGGAGCTGGTCGGCCTCCCGGTGACGGTGGCGCTGCGTGACGACCGCTTCTTCATGGTGCGCGGCAAGGGCGACAAGGAACGCATGGTGCCGCTGTCGGCCAAGGCGCGCACGGCCATGCGCGCCTGGCTTGCCGCAAGGGCCGAGCGCCCGGCCTTTGCCGAGAGCCCGTTCCTGTTTCCCGCCTCCTCCGACAGCGGCCATCTTTCCCGGCAGGTTTTCGCCCGCGATCTCAAGGACTTGGCGGCTCGGTCGGGGATAGCTGCGGCGAAAATCTCGCCGCATGTGCTTCGCCATGCTTTTGCCAGCCATCTCCTGCAGAACGGCGCCGATCTCAGAGCCGTTCAGCAACTCCTTGGCCATGCCGACATCTCGACCACGCAGATCTACACCCATGTGCTGGAGGAGCGGCTGGTGCGGCTGGTCAACGATCATCATCCGCTTGCCGACTAGGCCTCATATCGCTATGTGAGGGCGACGTTCCACCGCCCGGAGCCGGCATTTCAGCGGTTCCGCCAGCCATTTCGCCTTCCGACGGATCGGTCCGCGCAAGCATGTACAACTACCTCGACTTCGAAAAGCCGGTGCAGGATCTGGAGCTCAAGATCCTCGAACTGAAGAAGCTTGCCGAGAACGGCGAGGCGGTCGATGTCGCCGAAGAGATCAGCCGGCTGGAAAAGCGTTCGCGCGACGCGTTGCGCGACCTCTACAAGGCGCTCACCCCCTGGCAGAAGGTGCAGGTCGCGCGCCATCCCGACCGCCCGCATTGCGTCGACTACATCAAAGGGCTGTTCACCGATTTCACGCCCTTGGCCGGCGACCGCAATTTCGGCGACGACCAGGCGATCGTCGGCGGCTTCGCCCGCTTCCGCGGCGAGCCGGTGGCGGTGATCGGTCAGGAAAAGGGTTCGGACACGGCAAGCCGTATCAAGCACAATTTCGGCTCGGTGCGGCCGGAGGGCTACCGCAAGGCGGTGCGCCTCATGGAACTGGCCGACCGTTTCAAGATCCCGCTTCTGACGCTGGTCGACACCGCCGGCGCCTATCCCGGCGTCGGCGCTGAGGAGCGCGGCCAGGCCGAAGCGATCGCACGTTCGACTTCCGCCTGCCTTTCGCTGAAAGTGCCGTCGATCTCGGTGGTCATCGGCGAAGGCGGGTCCGGCGGGGCCATCGCGATCGCCACCGCCAACCGGGTCTATATGCTCGAGCACGCCATCTATTCGGTGATCTCGCCGGAGGGTGCCGCTTCGATCCTGTGGCGTGACACCACCCGCTCCAAGGACGCGGCGACCAACATGAAGATCACGGCGCAGGATCTGCTCGAGATGAAGATCATCGACGCCATCATTCCCGAGCCGATGGGCGGCGCCCAGCGCGCGCCGGAAACGGTGATTGCCTCCACCGGTGACCTCATCGCCAGGACGATGAAGGACTTTGCCGGCGCCAACACCGATTTCCGCGAGCAGCGCCGCGAGAAATATCTGGCGATGGGCCGCAGCCTCTGACCCGCTAACCGTTCAACTGTGGCCAAGATGAGCAATTTCGCCACAAAAATGCCGCCGGATTCGGCTCAATGGGATTTGCCGTGAGGGGTTTGCCCAGATTTGTGACGAAGGCTTGCGGTAAGGAATTTTCAAGGTTAACGGGCTTACGGTCCACTGGTGTTCAGCCTGCGGGCCCGGCCATGCCGAGAGTCGTTGGCCCGAGAGAAGAGACGTAGCCGCACCGATGTTTGCCAAGCTTGCCCGCACCGGAGTCCTGATCGCCGCCATCGGCGTCGCCGGCTGCAATGATTCGTCGATGAAGGATTTCGCGCCGGAGGCCAACAAGCCGCTGCCGGACAAGATCCTTGCCGACATGAAGGCCAAGGGCATGGTGCGCACCTCCTCGGTGATGGCGCGCATCTTCAAGGAAGAAGGCAAGCTCGAGATTTGGAAGGCCAAGACCAACGGCCGCTACGATCTCGTCGCCAGCTACGACATCTGCAAATGGTCGGGGAAGCTCGGCCCCAAATACACCGAGGGCGACCGCCAGGCGCCGGAAGGCTTCTACACGGTGCGCCCGTCGCAGATGAACCCGCGCTCGAATTACCATCTGTCCTTCAACATCGGCTTCCCCAACGCCTATGACCGCGCCAATGGCCGCACCGGGCAGAACCTGATGGTGCACGGCGCCTGCTCGTCGTCCGGCTGCTATTCGATGACCGACGCGCAGATCGAGCAGATCTATGCCTTCGGCCGCGACGCCTTCCAGGGCGGCCAGACCGAATTCCAGATCCAGGCCTTCCCCTTCCGCATGACCGCCGCCAACATGGCGCGCTACCGCAACGACCCGAACTACGAGTTCTGGAAGATGCTGAAGGTCGGATACGACAATTTCGAGATCACCAAGGTGCCGCCGAAGGTCGACGTCTGCGAGAAGCGCTACGTCTTCAATCAGGTCGCGCCGGAAGGCACGACCTTCGACCCGACTGGCCCCTGCCCCCCGACGACGCAGCCGGATTCGCTGAAGACCGCCTTCGCCAGTTACGAGAAGAGCTACGACGCGGCCTTCAATTCGGCGGTGAATTCCAGCAACCCGCCGCCGAAGCCGACCATTGCCGGCATCAAGGAAGCCAGCATCGTCTCTGACTGGTCGAAGCGCCGCGCCCGCGGCGAGCGCGTGCCGATCGAGCCGCCGTCGATGAATGCGGATGGCTCGGTGACGGAAACGACCCGCATGGGCCGTATCGATTCGCCGGCCGGCCGCAAGATGGCCGCGCTCGACGCGGAAAAGGAAGCCAAGCGCAAGGCGGAAGAGCAGCGCCTGGCGGCGATCGAGGCGGCCAAGGCCGCCAAGGAACAGGCCAAGGCGCAAGCGCTGGCCGAGAAGGAAGCCGCCAAGCAGGCCGCGCAGCAGCCGGTCGTCACCGCCGGCGTCGAGCCAGCGGCCGCGCAGGAAACCCAGCAGGCCGCCGACGCCGACCAGGGCACCGTGTCGAAGCTGAAGAAGAAGCTGCTCGGCATGTTCGGCGGCTGAGACCCAATGCATGTCGCCCGAAAGTGTAAGGCGGTTTTGGGATAACGACATGCATGAACAAAGGGCAAAGCCGCCCGCCATCTACGATCTCAAGGGACTGAACTGTCCGTTGCCGGTGCTGAAAGCCCGCAAGCGGTTGGCGGCCATGCGGCCGGGCAGCCGGCTTTGGCTGGAAACCACCGATCCGCTCGCGGTCATCGATATCCCGGCCTTCTGCGCCGATGCCGGCCACCAATTGGTCGAAACGGCCGCGGTCACTGGCGGTCATCGTTTCCTGGTCGAGCGCGGCAGCGCGGCCTGAGCCGGCGTCGTTTTTTTGCTATAACCCTGCAATCGCCAGCGGATTGGACTCGAGCGCGGCCCGGTCCGGCGTGTCGATCGACGGTTTGTTGGTGAAGGCCGCGAACAGGCGCTGGATATAATCTTCCGGCATGTCCAGCGTGATCAGCACCAGCCTGGTGCCGCGCTGACCGTCGGGCCAGGCCGGCAGCCTTGCCGGTGGATGCAGGATCTTCTGCACGCCGTGAATGACAAGCGGTCGCGACGGATCCTCCGCGAGCTCGATGACGCCCTTCATGCGCAGCAGCTTCTCGCCATGTGTCGAGCGCAGAAGGTCGAGGAACATCTCGATCGCCGAGTACGGCACCGGACCGTCATGGACGAGCGAGTGCGTGCGCACGCGCCTATCGTGGCGATGCTCATGATGGTGGTGATCATGATCGCCGTCATGGTGATGATGGCGATGATCTTGGTGATGATCCTGATCATGGTGATGATCTTGATCATGCGCAGCCTCTTCGCCAAGCCAGCGCCGCACGTCGGCGGACTTGGTTTCGGGATCATAAAGCCCGCAATTGAACAGCGCCGCGGCGCCGGCCTCGTTGACGTCGAGCACGACGGCGCCCGGATTGACCTGCTTCAGCCTTGCCAGCAACGCCTCGACCTCGGCCGCATCGGCAAGGTCCGTCTTGGTCAGCACGATGCGATCGGCCACCGCCGCCTGTTTCACCGCCTCGACATGGGCGTCGAGCGTCGCCTCGCTATTGACGGCGTCGACCAGCGTGATGACGCCGTCGAGCCGGAAGGCCTGCACCAGCGCAGGATGCGCCATGATCGACTGCAGCACCGGCGCCGGATCGGCGAGACCCGTCGTCTCGACGACGACGCGGGCGAGTTTCGCGATGCGGCCGGTCTGCAGCCGGTCGACGAGATCGGCAAGCGTGTCGACCAGGTCGCCGCGCACCGTGCAGCAGAGGCAGCCGTCGGAGAGCTGGATGATGCCGTCGGATGCCTGCTCGACCAAAAGGTGGTCGACCGCCACCTCGCCGAACTCGTTGATGATCACCGCCGTATCGGCAAGCGCCGGATCCTTGAGCAGCCGATTGAGCAGCGTCGTCTTGCCGGCGCCGAGAAAGCCGGTGAGAACGGAGACGGGGATGGGAAAGCCGCCCTTCATGATGGCTAGTTCGCCTTGGCGGGCTGG
>NZ_RZSB01000401.1:0-5538 GCF_004023285.1 Mesorhizobium sp. M2A.F.Ca.ET.067.02.1.1 | reverse complement strand
GTCGGCACCAGCCGCGTCTATCTCGGCGTGCACTGGCCGTCAGACGTGCTTGCCGGCTGGTGCGCTGGCTTCGCCTGGGCCATGCTGTGCTGGCTCGCGGCACGGCTGCTGCAGCGGCGCAAAGTTGTGGCCGACAGCGATATCGATGGCTGAAGCATTCAAAATGATGCTTGAGACATTGTAATATCTAAAATATACATCTTTCATATTTTCAGAAACAGGTTCCGGCCGATGATCACTGCCGCACAGATGCGCGCCGCGCGGGCGTTGACCGGCATCGACCAGAAGACGCTTGCCGAGCGCGCCGGGGTCTCCCTGCCCACGATCCAGCGCATGGAAGCGAGCGACGGTGTCGTCAGGGGCGTGGTCGACACGCTGATGAAGGTCATCCAGGCGCTCGATGATGTCGGCGTGGAGCTGATCGGCGAGAACCAGGCCAGCGAGCGCGGCGGCAGGGGCGTGCGCCTCAAGGCCGCCGCGGCGCAGAACCCGCAAGGTTAAGCCGCCGGCCTGGAAGATCGCCTCACATCGCCGCTTCGATCGGCTCGGCAAGCTTCGGATTGGCGCGCGCGGCGATCAGGCAGCCGGCGACGATGAGGCATGCGCCGGCCAACGTGGTCCAGGCCAGCTTCTCGCCGAAGAAGAACCAGCCAAGCGCGATCGCCCAGATGAAGGCCGAGTATTCGGTCGGGATCAGATATTGCGCTTCGGCACGGGCGTAGGACCAGCTCATCAGGAATTGCCCGGCGAGCGACAGCAGCGCCACCCCGACCAAGGGCAGCCAGAGATCTCCCGGCAGCGCAACCGCGAGCCAAGGTGCTGCGCAACCAAGGATGATCCCAACGAAGAGGTTTTGGAACAGCATGATCTCGACCGGCTTGGCCAGTAGAGCCTGCTGCCGGGCGAGGACCAGATTGTAGCCGTAGAACACCGTCGATACGAGCACCGCCGCCGTGCCGAGCACGGCATCCTGCGAGTAGCTTTCCCGCCCGAACTGTCCGGACAGGATGATGGCGACGCCGGCGATGCCGGCAAGCGACGCCCAGATCGCCTGCCGCCTTATGCGCTCGCCCAGCAGCAGCGCCGCGAGGAAGAGCGCAAACAGCGGCGCGACGAAGCTGAGCCCGATCGCCTCGGCGAGCGGCAGCCTGGCGAGTCCCCAGAAGAACGAGACCAGGACGACGCCGACAATCGCGGCGCGCAACGCATGCAGGCCCAGCACCGGAAGGCGCGGCTTCGAGCGTGGCCCCGCCGACCAGGCGGCGCCGGCGACCAGGGTCGAGACCATGCTGCGCCACAGCAGCGTGTTGTAGACGCCGACCGCTATTGTCAGCGACTTCATGGCCGCATCCATGCCGGACAGCAGGAAAATCGCCAGCGCGCACGTGAGCACGGGGATGGTCGTAGAAACGGCGCCGGTCAGGCTGGATGTCTTCACGGCTTGGCTCATGGCAGCCGGATATCCCGGAGCCGACAGCGCTACCAGATGGCAGCGCCGCCGATATGGCCGGTCCAATCCCGATCGGCGAAATTCGAAGGCTGGCGGGACACGATCACTTCCGCCTGGCTCAATCCAGTGACAGCGCCGCGACCTCGCCCTCGCCCATCAGCGGCACATAGATGGTCGCCTTGCCGTCCGTGCCGATATCGGCGCTGCCCGGCTTGAACTGCATTACCGCTTCCCGCTTGCCGCCTGGCTTGTAGCTGTAAAGCGTGCCGGTCATGTAGGCGGTGGCGTAGATGGTGCCGCCAATGGCGATGACACCGTCGAGGTCGGCGAAGTTTTGCGCGCCGGGGAGCGGCGTTATCGTCTTCGTGGCGAGGTCGACCGACAGCAGTCCGCCGGGCTCCCTGAAATCGGCCTTGTTGATGCCCTTCCCCCAGGACGCGACGATCAGCCGGTCGCCATCGGCGAACACGCCATTGGGCGAGGCCAGCAGCGCATCCTTGACGAACAGCTCCGGCTTGTCGCCGTCGATGCGGTAGATCGTGTCGGCCAGCATGTCGCTGACATAGACCTTGCCCGCGCTGTCCTCAGTCATATCGTTGAGGAAGACAGAGCCCGGCACGTCGATGGTCTCGACCAGCCTGCCGCTGGCGAGATCGACGACGAGCACCTTTGTGAGGTCGGCGGCGTAGAGCCTGCCTCCGGAAATCGCCATGCCCTTGGGCGCATCCATGCCGTCGACCCAGTGGCGGGCGATGACCTTGCCGTCCATCGACAGAAGCGACAAATAGCCGTTGCCGTCCGCCGCGCCGGGATCGCCGGCGATGTTGGAGACGACGATGCGGTTGTGGGCGGCGTCGGCAAGCACGGATTCCGGCTGCTCGAAGCCGGCGGCGCGCCAGAGCTCGCCGGCCTGCGCAGCCGGAGCCGCCGCGATGCCGGCGACGGCGATGACGGTCGAAGCGATGAGGGTGTTCATGGTGCTCTCCTGTGGTGACGAAGGAGAGCTAAATTTTTCGATACTTTTCGGAAAGACGGTTCGACGCTAGTATCGCTTATCGATACGAAATCGCGCGAATGAGGTGCATTCCATGAACGCTCCGATCTTCGAGGCGCTGAAGCGGACGCTGAAGGCCAAGGGCCTGACCTACCGGACGCTCGCCGAGCGCATGGGCGTTTCCGAGCCGACGGTGAAGCGGATCTTCCATGAGCGGAACTGCAAGCTCGACCGGCTGATGGAGATCTGCGCCGCGGCGGACGTCGAGCTGGAGAACGTGCTCGGCGCGATGAATCGCGGACCGGGTCCGGCCAACCGCGTTTCGCCGGAGATCGAGCGCAGGCTGGCGGCGCGGCCGGCGCTGCTCTTCGTCTTCATCATGCTGTCGGAGAAATTCACGGCCGAAGGCATCATGCGCTCGCAGGGCTTGAGCGAGGCCTCGATGTTCCTCTATCTGCGCGACCTCGAGGAGCTCGGGCTGGTGGCGCTGGGGCGCGGCCTGTCGGCAAGGCTGCTCGTCGACACGCCCATCCAGTGGGATTTCGAAGGGCCGCTGAAGCCGCACTTCGAAATGACCAACAAGAATTTCGTCGGCTGGGCGCTCGGCCATATGGAGCACGGCGCGACCTTCATCAGCTTTTCCCGGCGGATGCGGCCGCAAACGGCCGAGATGTTGCGCCGCGAGGCCGACGAGCTCGCCGAACGCGCCCGGCTGCTTGCCCATCACGACCAGCACACCACGCCGGAGGACCAGCTCACCGGCTACAAATGGACCTTCGCCTTCGGCGCGACGCCGTTCCCGGCGATCATGCCGATCTGCCCGCATCCGCGCGATGCGGGGGCAAAGGCGGATGCTGGGGCGAAAGGAAGACGGCCGCTGCCGGCGTAGCGCCTTCTCCTTCTCCCCCAGGGGAGAAGGAAAAAGCGCAGCGTCACGCCGCTTTCGCCTCTTCCTGCGGCGCGGCGAGGTCGTCGCGCGCCTTGCGAGCCAATCTTTTGGCGGAGCGTTTCGGGCTGTCGCCGAAAAGCTCGGCGGCATCGGCGAGGCAGGCCTTGGTCAGGCTCTTCTCGGAGCGCTTCAAGAGCTTGCGCAGAAGCTTCGTCTCGTCGGCGGGGCCGAGCGGCTCGCCTTCGGCATCGAGCAGCGCGCGCATGACGAAGACGTCGTGCAGTTCGCCGAGCTGCTCGCCGAGCTTGTCGACCGCCTTGCGGCGCGCCTTGATCGGCGTCGGCCACAGGCGGCCGAGCAGCGACAGATGCATGGAGTGCGTCTTGGCCGCCTTGCGCAGGTTGTGAAAATCCTCGTCCTCGCCGCGCGCCTCCGCCTTGTCGAGCGCCTTCTTCGCCCGCCGCAAGGTGGCGCGGGCGCCGTCGGCCAGGATGTCGGCCGCCTGTTCCGGCAGGTCGGGCAGCGCCAGCCTGTCGATACGCTCCAGGCCTTCCCGGCAGGCGGCCACGGCCGCGTTGATGGCGGCGTCGAGGCCCGGGCCGGCATGAAGCTCGTGCTGGCGCAGCACCAGCCGTTCGCGCACGGGATCGAGACCGCCGCCTGCGGATTGTTCCGGAAAGGCATCGGCGAGGCGGTCGACGGTCTCGATGAGCGCCGTCGCCTCGCGCGGGCCGGCGAGCAGCGCCGAGACCTGCTTGTAGCATTCATTCTCGGTCCGGCAGAACGGTTCGTCCCCGGAACGAACCATGCGCAGCAAGGCGCGCACGCTCTTCAGCCGCTTGCGGCATTTGTGCAGGCCCTGCTCCGGCTTCTCGCGCGCCGTCTCGAGATGGCTGATGGCCCTGCCGATCTCGTCGGCCAATATGCGCCTGACCTCGCCGGTCAGCGGCAAGCGCGGATCGATGCGGAAGCTCATGCGGCGATCTCCGGTATCCCCCCGAGGGCCAGCGACGCGTTGTAGAACCTCGACTCGCCGGTGACCTCGCGACCGAGCCAGTCGGGCAGCATTTCGTCAGATACGTCCTCCGGCGTCTCCAGCTCCGCGATCACCAACCCCGCGAGCTTGCCGCCGAAAACATCGACTTCATAGAGATAGCCACGGTGTCTAACATGGTGGCGTGTCTTCTCGATGACACGTCCGATGGCAAAGGCCATCAATTCCTCGGCCTCGGCAAGCGGGATCGAATATTCGAATTCGTCGCGTTCGCGCGCCCTGACGCCGAACTTCAACGTCAGCTTGGCGGAGCGCCCGTCCGAGATGCGCACGCGCACGGTGCGGCCGGGCTGGGCGGCGACATAGAACTGGCGAATGCGGATCTCCGCCTCGACCTCGTCTCGCCAGGCGGAACTGGAGACCAGGAATTTACGCTCGACTTCCTTGCCCGTGGCCGCGCACTAAAGCCTGTGGGGGCAGTGAAGGCAAGCCGGTTCAGAGGTCAAATTTGACTTTAATCAATCGATTGATTAAACATTGAGGTATGGACAGGCAATCAATTGCGAAAAGGCAGCAGCGCGAAGCCACCACCGCCGACCAAACACGCGCGGCGCTGGTGCACGCGGCGCTCAAGCTGTTCGGGCGGCAGGGGTTCGACGGCACGTCGACGCGCCAAATCGCGGCGGAAGCCAAGGCCAATATCGGCTCGATCGCCTATCATTTCGGCGGCAAGGAAGGCCTGCGCGCCGCCGCCGCCGACTTCATCGTGGAAACCATCCAGGGCATCGCCGGCCAGGCGCTGGGCGGCGCCCAGGGGACCGCCCCGGCAAACCCGGAAGCCGCCAGGGCACAGCTCTTTGCGGCGCTGGAGCGGATGGTGGGCTTCGTCATCGTCAGTCCGCAGGCGGGCGAGATCGTACAATTCGTACTTCGCGAGCTCTCGCATCCGACCGCCGCGCTCGACCGCATCTATGCCGGCGTCTTCGAGCCGACGCACCGGCGGCTGTGCCAGATCTGGGAGCAGGCGACCGGCGAACCGGCCGAGAGCGAGGCAACCCGGCTCACCGTTTTCACCATGATCGGCCAAGTCATCTATTTCCGCATCGGCCGCGAAGCGGTGATGCGCCGGATGGGCTGGCGCGAGATCGGCGAGAAAGAGGCCGCCAAGGTGGTGGCGGTCACGACCGGCAATCTCAGGGCAATGCTAGCGG
>NZ_RZSB01000400.1:0-5539 GCF_004023285.1 Mesorhizobium sp. M2A.F.Ca.ET.067.02.1.1 | reverse complement strand
GGGCGGAAAGCAGCGCCCGATTCATAGGCGCCGGTCGCCGCCAGCCAGCCCTTGTCGAGCTGGCGCCGGCGGAAGGCGGGCTTGTTGAGCGACGTGCCCGGGATCGCCTCATGCACATCCTGCAGCTGCCGCAACGTGAAGAATTCGGGCAGCAGCGCGAAGCCGACATCGGAATAGTCGAGCTTGCCGCGCAGCCTGAGCATCGCCATCGCCAGGATATCGGCATGATCGAAAGCGAGCATCAGTTTTTCGCCTTCCGGCGCGAGCACATCGACCGGCCCACCAGCCTCGCCGGCCCAGGGCACCTGGATCGTAGCTGGCAGCAGCGTCGGCTTCGCGCCGAGCGCCGCATCGAAGGCCTGCTCGGTGAGCAGCGCCAGATAGGCGACGCTGATGATGCGCATGCGCAGATCGCGCTCCACCGCGCCGAATGTGTAGAGCTGCTCGAGATGCGCCTCGCCCATGCCGGCCTTTTCGCGCAGCACGCGCGCGGCGGCCGCGTCGAGGGATTCGTCGATGCCGACAAAGCCGCCCGGCAGCGCCCAGCGCCCCGCATGCGGAAGCTGGTCGCGCTTGACCAGCAGCACGGCCGGCCGGCCGGCGCGGATACCGAGCAGCACAAGGTCGACCGCCACCGACGGCCGCTGGAAGGCGCTTGGGTCGTAGTCCTTGAGGAAATCGGTCTCGTTCATCGAACGCTCCGCTAATATGCAAGACACATATATCTGTTATGAATATATGTCAACGATGAGTTGTGAGGTCGATGACGGAGCGCCGTCTTGGCACTGGTGATGAGGCTTTCATGCAGGGCGACAGATCGCTTCCCGAGCGGGCCGAATAGTGCATTATCCGTGATATCGATCGCGCCAGACATTCATTGCTTTCTACCGTAGTCGAGCCGCCAAGTGTCTCAGCAGGAGCAGTGCCGTGCCCAGCCGCTGGACCATCCTTGCCGTTCTGTTCGTCGCCCGCGCCGCGATAGCGGTGCAATTCCAGAGTATCGCGGCCATTGCGCCGGAACTGGGCAAGGCGCTCGACGCAAACCTCGCCGACATCGGCGTGCTCATCGGTCTGTACTTCGCCCCGGGCGTTGCGCTGGCGCTTCCCGGCGGCGCGATCGGCAGGCGCTTCGGCGACAAGGCAAGCGTGCTCGCCGGCCTGGCGATGATGCTGGCCGGCGAGATGCTGCTTTTCACCTCAACCTCATGGAGCGTGCAGATCGCGGCACGGTTGATCTCCGGGGTCGGAGGCGTGCTGCTGAACGTGCTGATGACCAAGATGGTCGTCGACTGGTTCACGGGCCGGCGGATCGCCACGGCGATGGCGATCTTCATCAACTCTTGGCCGCTGGGCATCGCCCTCACGCTCGCCGGGCTGCCGCTGATACGGGCGGAATTCGGCATAGCGGGGACGCAGATTGCCGTGATGGCGCTCATCGTCGCGGCGCTTGCGCTGGTGGGATTCCTGTACCAGCCACCCGGACCCGCCGCCGCTCCGGCTTCAGCGGAAGGCTCACGGCTCGCGAAGCCTGCTGTCTGGGCCGTGCTGCTGGCGGGTTTGATCTGGGCCTTCTACAATGTCGGCTTCGCCATGATCTTCAGTTTCGCGCCGTCGATGCTGGTCGAGCGCGGCTGGTCGACCGCCGCCGCCGGTTCGGCCGTCAGCATCGTGCTGTGGCTCGCGGCTCTTTCGGTTCCGCTCGGAGGCTACCTCGCGGACCAGAGCAGGAGCCGCAACGCCATGCTGGCGACAAGCTGTCTCGCTTTCGCGGCCTTGGTCCTCTTGCTATGGCGCTGTTCAGCGGTGCTGCCCACCATGGTTGTGCTCGGCCTGGTCTGCGGGCTGCCGGCCGGAGCGATCATGAGCCTGCCGGCGCGGGTGCTGGCGCCGGCGACACGGGCGCTGGGAATGGGGCTCTTCTACACGGTCTACTACGCCACGATGCTGATCGCGCCTTGGTTCGGCGGCAAGCTTTCGCTTTGGACGGGCAGCGCCGGCGCGGCGCTCGGCCTCGGCTCGGCGGCTCTTCTAGCCTGCCCGGTCCTTTTGTGGGAGTTCGAACGCCGGCTGCCCGTGCAGGCCCGAACGGCCCCGCAGGCGGGCTGAGGCCCTTGCGGACTTTCCGCTGTCGAGACGAGGGATGGGCGCCGCCCGAAAACGCAAGCCTCGATCGGATCAAGGCGCGGGGGTCATTGGGTCGGAGCTGGGCGGCGACGCCACGGGTTGCGCCACGACCGGCGCGCAGCTGTCGCCGACCACCAGTGAAGGCTGGAAGACGACGTTGCGCGGTTCGGCAGGACCGCCACGCCTGATCTGATCGACGAGAAGCCGCACCGCCTCGTTGGTCATGTCGACGAGTGGATGCTCGGTGCGCGTCAAGCGCGGACGCAAGCCTCCGATGCCAGGGATGGTATCGGTGGAAGCGATGGAGATGTCGCCCGGACAGCGCAGCCCGAGATCCGCGACTGCCCGCATCACGCCGAGAGCCATCAGACCGCTCGCGACATAGAGCGCCGTTGGCCGCGCCGGCTGTTCCAACAGGCTGCGCGCCACCGAATAGGCGGCATCCTCACGGAACTCACCCGAGCGTATATAGCGCGATTCAAGCGTCAGGCCTCGCGACCGCATGGCCGCCAGCATTCCGTCGAGGCGGCCCCGCCCGGTGGTGACATGCAGCGGGCCGGTGACCGTGCCGAGGCGGGTATGGCCGAGATCGAGCAGATATTCCGTCGCCTGCCTGCCGGCCGATATGTTGTCGATCGTCACCGTGTCCGACCTGTCATCGGCGACGGTACGGCCGAACAGCACGGTCGGGATCGGTTTGCCGTCGGGATCGTTCTGCAGATGCTCCGTCGAGTCGCCGACCGGGACCAGGATCACCCCGTCGCAGGAGAGTGTTCGCACGCGGGCGAGGATGCGACGCTCGACCTCCGGCTTCTCGTCGCTGTTGAAGATCAGCAGCGAATAGCCCCAGGCGGCGACCGCCGCTTCCGCCGCCCACACGACGCGCGAGAAGAAGGGGTTGGCGAGATCGGCCACGACCAGGGCGATCAACTGGCTGCGCCCGCGCTTCAGGTTCCGCGCGGCGAGCGAGGGCGCATAGCTGAGGTCACGGACGGCGGCCAGGACGCGGGCCCGCAATTCCGGGCTCACATAGGCGGAATCGTTAATCACCGCCGACACCGTTGCCGTCGATACCTCTGCCTTGCGAGCGACGTCCTTGATGGTGGCCATAGCGAACTCAGCTAATCGATTAGTTGAGTTTTGGTCGCCAAAATGGCCTTTGTCTAGGCTAAATCCCCGAAAATTTGCTTGATTGCCGTTGTTATCCGCATAATCTAGCGAAACGGTTCGGCGAGGTAGGCGCCGTAACATCAAAGGGAGGAAATCATGAAGTGGATAGTCATTGGGGCTGCGTTGGCGGCCGCGGCCGCAGCGTTTCCCGCTCGGGCGGACACGCCGCTGGCCGGCATCGTCTCGATCTCGGCGACGGAGGCGAACAACGCCCGCTATATCGTCGGCGCCAAGGCCGCCGCCAAGGAGATCGGCTGGGATGTTTCGGTCATCGATGCGGCGGGCAGCGCCGACCAGGCCAATGCCGCGATCCAGAATTTCGCGCAGCGCGGCTCGGCGGCCATCGTCGACATGGTGTTTCCCTATTCCTCGATCGGGGCCGGGCTGCAGGCGGCCAAGTCGGCCAATATCCCGGTCGTGACCTGGGGCGGCGGGCTGGGAAGCTCGGTCGCCGCCACCAATGGGTCGGGCGGGCCGATGGTGGTGCCGGTCAATGAGCTGATGCTGAAGACGATGGGCGGCAAGGGCTCCATCCTGGCGCTGACCTATCACACAGGCGAGGTCTGCCGAAACCGCGAGGTCGAACTCGACAAGGCGCTTGCGGCCAATCCCGACATCAAGGTCACCAAGAACGAGGTGCGCATCCCCGGCTATTTCGAGGATGGCGCGCAATATGCCAACGCCTGGCTGGCCTCGCATCCGGCAGGCCAGGAGAATCTCGCCATCTGGGGCTGCTGGGACGATCCGGCGATCGGCGCCATCGGCTCGCTCAGGGCGCAGGGCCGCGACGACGTCAAGGTCTACGGCGTCAACGGCAACGCGCAGGCGCTGGAGAACATCAAGAACGGCTTCATGACCGCGACCGCCTGGCAGGACAGCTATACAGAAGGCTACACTATGATCAAACTGCTGCCGGAGATCCGCAAGGCCGGCGCGGACTGGACGCCGAAGGCGGTGGAGGTGCCCGCGGTGCTCGTCACCAAGGACACTATCGACGACTTCATCGCCAAGCATCCGGACGCCATGAAATAGGAACCTCAACGCTTCACCCATGAACCCAGTCCCGACAGCGATGGCGGCGCCGCCGGCGGTGCCGTTCGTGGCGGCGAATGCGATCAGCAAATCCTACGGAGGAGCGCAGGCGCTGCGCGGCGCTTCGCTCTCCGTGCTGCCCGGCGAAGTGCATGGGCTGGTCGGCGCCAACGGCGCCGGCAAGTCGACATTGATCCGTATCCTGGCCGGCGTGACCCAGCCGGACACGGGCGAAATCGCCATCGAGGGCAGGCCGGTGGCGATCGTGTCGCCGCACGCGGCGAGCGGGCTCGGCATGAGCTTCATCCATCAGGAGCTCGCCTATGTGCCGGATATGACGGTGCTCGAGAACATCATGCTCGGCCTGCCCAAGAAAAAGACGAGGCTCGGCCTGGTCGACTGGAGCGCGATCCAGCGCGACGTCGCGCCGATCATCGAGCGCGTCGGCATAACCGCGCCGCTCGATGCCGCGTCCAAGAGCCTGTCGACGGCCGAGAACTGGCTGATCAGCATCGCCCGGGCGCTGGTGTGGAAGGCGCGCCTCATCGTCATGGACGAGCCGACCGCTTCGCTCTCGGCAGGCGAGTGCCGCAAGCTCTTCTCCATCATCCGGGGGCTTTCGGCGGCGGGCGTGGCGGTGCTCTACGTCTCGCACCGGCTGGACGAAATCCTCGATCTGTGCAGCCGCGTCACCGTTTTCCGCGATGGCCGGTCTGTTGCGGTCCTCGACGGCTCCGGACTGACCCGGCGCCGGCTGGTCCAGGAGATCGTCGGCGGGGCGGTCGAACAGCTGCCTAAGTCGCGCGAGGCGACGGGCGGCGAGATCGTGCTGTCGGTGCGGGGCCTGCGCCGCCTGCCGCGCGTGGAGGAAGCAAGCTTCGACCTCCGCCGCGGCGAGGTGCTCGGGCTCGGCGGCCTTGTCGGCGCCGGGCGCAGCGAGCTCGCGCGACTGCTCTACGGCGCCGACCGGCCCGACGCCGGCAGCATGACGATAGAGGGAAGGCCTTTTGCGCCGCGCACCCCGGCCGGCGCGGTGCGCGCCGGGCTCGGCCTTGTGCCGGAGGAGCGCCGTACGGAGGGGCTGCTCCTCGGCAAATCCGTCGCCTTCAATCTCAGCCTCGGCAATCTCACGCCTCTCCTCGCCAGCCCGGTCCTGCCCTTCATCAGCCTGCGCAGGCGGGCGCGGCTGGCGCAGGCTGATGAAGGGCAGGAC
>NZ_RZSB01000003.1:0-71711 GCF_004023285.1 Mesorhizobium sp. M2A.F.Ca.ET.067.02.1.1 | reverse complement strand
CGTCCTCGGCGCTGTCATGGGCCATGGCGAGCTTGCCGATATAGGGGCGCACGGCCTCTTCGGCGGCGCGGACGTCCTTGGCGGTCTGGAGCATCTCGGCGCGGATCTCCGTCTTGGCCTTGGCGACGGCGGCGGAGATGGCGGAGTCCATCGCCTTTTTCTTCTCCTCCTCGTCTTCCTTTTCGGCGTCCTCGGCCGCTTTCTTGCGCTCCTCCTCCTCGGCGGCGTCCTCGGCGGCCTTCTTCTTCTTGGCCTCCTCGTCGTCGTCATCCTCGTCCATAGCCTCCTGTGCGTCGGCCTCTTCGTCGAGAGCGAGCAGGAGCCCGTCGAGACCGTCGAGCTTGGCGTCAGCGGCGAGCTTGCCCTTCGTGGCCTTGGCGACCGCTTCGATGAGCGCGGGACGCTTGGCCTTGAAGTTCTTGGCGGTGATGTCGGCCAGCGCCGGGCGCAGATCGATCTTCTGATCGGCTGCCAGCTTGGGCATGACGTGGGCAAGGATCGCGCCGTGGGCGACGGACGCCATGCGCGACAGCAGTGCTGTTTTCTTCATCGTGATGATCTCCATTTTGCTGTCGCCGACTACAACATCAGGCCCGGCGCGGCCTTCCTCGACCAAGGCGACGTGATTGCCGGAAATGTCCCGCATCACGCCGTCGTAGGATTCTCCTGCAAGCGTTCCGGGCGTCATGTCGGCCCGGTAGCGATAGCTGCTCGAAAGTTCTTTCTGCCGATCGGATTCGATCAGCGCGATTGCAGCGCCATCCCAGATGCTGAGCGGCGCCATGAGATAGGGGGCATGAAACTCGACGGCATCGCCGAGCGCGCCGACCACGGCTTCGCGCGGGTGCTCCTTGGCGCTGACGGGAATGTGCTTGAGCAGAAGCGGCTTGCCGACGAAGGTCGGGGCGGCTTTCGCCAGCTCATCGGCATCGCGATAGAGCTTGTAGATGCGCTCCGGATCGAGCCCCAGCGCCTCGAAATCCGGGATTTCGCGGCCATAGTACGGGCAGACGTTGGCCTTGGAAATCGGCGTCATCTCGACGCGCAGATGGCCGTCCTGGTCGAACGAACGCACGCTGTTGCGATCCATGGCGAGCGCGTCGTTGGCCTGCGCCACCGCGCCCGTTCCGCGGCATTCGTCGCACACGATACCAGGTCCAGCGACCTCGCCGGTACCGCCGCAAATCGGGCAGGCGCCCTCGATCACGATGTCTTCGCCCTTCGTCCACTTCACGAAGTTGGAGCGCAGCGAGTCCCACGCTTCGGGCGACATGTCGGCGGCGATGCCGAAGCGCTCGCCCAGCATGTCGCGCAGGCCGGGATGCAGCGGCTCGGGCAGCGAGCGAAGGGGAGCCCAGGCATAGCCGGAATGCTCGGCCGACAGCGTCGGCTGGAATTTCTCGACCACCGGCTGGGCATAGGTGTAGTGCAGCCAGCCGTTCGGCGTGGAGCGAACGTCGAGCAGTTGAGCGGGGCCGGCCTCCAGAAACAGCTCAGGGCCGGTGGCTTCCTCATCAATCTCGCGCTGCGCTGTCTGGAGAGGTGTTTCGCCTTCATCCGACTTGCCACCCGGCCAGCACCAGTGGCCGGGCCAGCTGGTGTCGTTCGACGAGCGGCGGAGCACCAGGACATCGCCATCGGGCGCGACGAGCATCAGAGAGGCCGCCTGCCCCGCGCTGTCCTTGCCGACGAACTCTTCACCGACCGCTTTCGGGATGCCGAGAACGCCCCGGCCCTCGGCCGCTGCGTACATTGCGCGGCGTTGAGCCTCAGAGGTGGCGGGCATTTGCTTTCGTACCTATCTTTGATGGCAAGTGCATGCATTTTCTGCTTGCACATTCGGAGTGCATGCATATATTGCATGCATGAACAACAAGCACAAAAAGACCCTCGCGGCGGTGTTCGCCAACCCGGTTTCGGGCACCATTGCCTGGGCGGATATCGAGAGTCTGCTGCTTGCTGTGGGTTGCAAGACTATCGAGGGAAACGGCTCCCGGGTCCGCTTCACCTTCGATGGCCATATTGGCACCTTCCACCGCCCTCACCCGGCTAAGGAAGCGAAGCAATATCAGGTCAAGGACGCCAGAGCGTTCCTTACGCAGATAGGAGTCACACCATGAAGGCCATGATTTACAACGGATACGCCGCACGGATCGAGTTCGATGCCGAAGATGAAATCTTCACCGGCAGGATCGCTGGCATCCGCGATGTAGTCGGCTTCCACGCTGACACCGTCGCGGGTCTAAAGGCGGCCTTCCACGAAGCCGTAGATGACTATGTAGAGACCTGCAAAAAGGTCGGCAAAGAGCCTCAGAAACCCTTCTCCGGCAATCTAATGCTGCGTGTTGATCCAGAGCTTCATTCAAAGGTCGCCATCGCTGCAGAGTTGGCTGGTAAGAGCCTTAACGAGTGGGGTCAGGAAGCGCTGTCGAAGGCCGCCGAACAAGAAGACAACTATGCAGAGGCCCGGTTAGGCGCCTAAGGCGCCAGTTAACCGCTCGCCCCTGGTCTATATGTCGTCTAACGATCTTGAGGAGCGACGACCACATGGCTAGATGCACAGCACCATACCAGGGCCACCGCACAGCGAGCGGACGAGCGGCCTGCCCCGCGTGCGGTGGTAGCTACGGCAGCCGCTACAGCGGTTACAGCAGCTATTCGTCGTACTCACCAGCCTCCTACTCCTCGTCGGGAAGCAGCGGCGTCAGCCGGAGCAGCGGCGGCGGGTCCGGCGGCAGCACAAGGCCGAGATGGTCGCGAGCCGGCTCGCCAGTGATGTACACGCCTGCTGAGGTGCGCACACTCACACCGTTCCGCGACACCGTCGAAAAGCGGCCGCCCCTTCCTGACCGCCTAGATATATTTCTCTGCCACGCGTGGGATGACCGGCAGGGAGCGGCGAAGGATCTCCACGACCTGCTGGTTTTCCGAAGCGTTAGCGTCTGGTTTAGCGAGAAAGACGTTGTTCTTGGTTCTCCACTGCTGCGTGAGATCGACAAGGGACTGGCGAGGACGCGGGTCGGGATCGTACTGGTGACCCCTGCCTTTCTGGATCGTATCCGGAGCGGCGGCATTGCCGAAAAGGAGCTTTCGACACTGTTGGCGCGCGATCTGCTCGTCCCGATCGTGCATAACACGACCTACGAAGCTCTTCGCGAGGTCAGTCCTATGCTCGCGTCGCGTAGCGGTCTCAGCACTGCGGAAAATTCGATGGCCGACGTCGCGGCCAAGCTCGCCGAGCTGGTCGCGCCCTAGGAGAATCCCTTGATGACCGGTTTTCCGACACAGCGGCAACCGGGCTCCTCGCCAGGCCGGACGAAGCGTTTGACGGCCGGGTCATACCACCCGGCCGAAATCTTGTAGCGGACCTTCTCGCGGCCAGCCTGGACATGCGTGGGGCGAGATTCCTTGCCGCCGCCGCTATGGTGCCACTCAGCTTCATCGATACCGAGTTCGAGCTGACGCGCGGTGTTGAAGGCCGCTGTCGCCTTGTTGTTCTGGTCGAGCGCGATGAAAGCGGCCCGGCGCCGCGTGATGCCGGAATATCGCTCGAGATCCTGCACCAGGCCGGAGAGGTCGCGGCCGGTCTGCACCGAACGCATCACCGCGCCTTCGACCTGGTCGAAATACTGCGACGGGATCGACTTGATCAGCGCCACATTGGCGTGAATCGTCGCGTCGACGACGTCGCGCATCGCGGCCGTCATCTTGAATTCGACCGATATGCCGCCATCGCGCAGGATCTTGCGCAGCGCGGCACTCGAACGTTGCTCGACCGAGAGCGCGAAATAGTCGCCGAGCTTCACCGCGGCGACGTCGAAGCGCTTGGTCCAGTGCGCGGCAAGCTTGCGGATCGATCGGCGGAGTGCATCCGCTGGCGTCTCATCCTGCGCTATGCGGGGCGTATTGGCACGGTAGGAGGCTTTCAGCCAGTAGATCACGCTGTCGCTCATGGCGTCGATCAAGCGCGTCAGACGGCCCCTATAGGCCGTCTCGATCCCGACGTTGGGTCGGACCGGGCGAAGCACCTTTTCGTTGCGCTTGGCCGTGCGACGACTTTGCAGGCTGGACATCACGATCCCTCAGCGTCTCGGCGATCTCGCGATCGTCGGGCGTCTGTGCTTTGAGGAGTTCCCAGAGGTGGAGCGTGATCAAGCGGTGCCGGCGTTGTCCGTGACGGAAGCCGCACTATCTGCCGGCTCCCCGGGCTTGGCAACACCCGCGTCCCAGACAAACCGTTCCAAACCGAGAACGGTTTCGACGATGTTGTTGCCGGTGACGCTGACGTCACGCCCCACGATTTCGAGCAGCCGAAGCCGGATTTCGCGCGCCTCGTTCATGCCGCGTCTTTCCTGGGCTCCTCGACGGGTAGCGGGTAAAGTTCGAAGTTTCGGGCTTCGTTGGGTGTTCCTCAAGCCACCGCACCGTAGCCGCCAATTCTCGCCATTGCGAAGCAAGGTCTCGATACAGGGAACGAAACTCATGCTCATTTGTCCCACGTGCGAGCTGGTCGCACATCTTGGCGTGATCTTCAAAGGTTTCATGTCGAGAGCGCATTAGTGGACTGTCCCCGAGTGAACCCAACAAGATTGGACCTTTTCAGTTTTTAGGTCCATAGTGTCGCCATCATCGGCAACGGCATTCGTTGGGCGTCGGTGGCTGAGAGATGTCGAGCTCCCGCCTGGGCCGGAGCGCCTCGATGTCGGATTTTCAATCACGAATTGCGTTGGCAGAAAAGCACGTCGCGAAAGGGCGCGAGCTTGTCGAACGGCAACGCCAACAGATCAGACGCATAGGAGCGCAGGGACGACAAAGCGCGGAGGCTGAACATTTGCTCACCCTATTCGAGCAAACCCTTGCGATTTTTGAGGATGACCTCGCCGCCCTCTTTCTGCGAAGTCAGGGCCAAGAGCCGTAGGCGGTTGCGATTGGGGCGGAATTCAATCTGACCCACTACCCCCGGCGCCCTCGATATCCTTGGCCGGAGAGCCGCCATTCGGCACCAGCCCATCCTCTTCCTCTTCGAGGAGGTCGGGCATGTCGTCGACGTCGATCGAGGAGAAGTCCGAGTCCGGATCGCCAGCAACGCGCTGGCGCGATTCCTCAGTCGAGATCACGCCAGCGTCGATCAGGATCACGTCGCGCTCGGCCTTTGTCTTTTCAACCTCCGCCGCTTCCTTCTCGTTGGTCTCTTCGAGCTTCTCGAACTCGAAGTCGATGCCGGGGTCGGGCTCGCCCCAGAGCGAGATCATCACCAGGCCGAGCACGCGATGGATCGGCTGGCGAAACAGGTGCTCCTGAAAGGAGTGGACGTAGTCGTAGAAGACCTGGATTTCGCCCTCCGAGGAGGCGTTGAGCCCCGCCGGCTGGACGCCAAGCAGCTTGACCAGCGGAATGTGGCTGACCGACGCCATATGCTCTTGCGCCTGCGCCTGGAGCACGTCGAGCCCGGAGAGTGGAGCCGCGACGTTCTTGAAGTCCTCGGTATCCTTATCGATCATCATCAGGCCGCGATTGGACCTGACCAAGTTGAAAAGTTCGGCGCGCCGGAAGAGCTGATCACCGTCGGCCTGCAGCGTCTCGCCGAGATTGGTGGCGAGGAGGAAGACGCTGAACATCGAGATGATGTCGTTCACCGACTGGCGGGTCTCCAGCCAGTTGTCGACATAGGGCTTGCACATCTGCGAGAGCGACAAGCCGCCGAACGAATAGGTCGGCTTCAACAGGTCGGGCACCTCGCGACCGATCAGGGTGATCAGGCGCGAGGTGTGGACGATCTTGGCCTGCACATACCAGCTGTCAGGCCGGTACCAGTTGTCCTTGAGCGGATCGTTCGAGTTGTAGTTGGTCGGATAGCACCAGACCGCCTCGACGGTGCGCAGCGCTTGGATGGGCTTCTTGGCGAACTTGGTGACGCTGAGCTTGTCCCAGCCGTTCCCGATCGGCTTTTGCAGCTCTTCAGGATCATCGGTATCGCCGGTGTCGATGTATATGTGACCGCGGCCGAAGAAACCATCCTGCTCGGCGGCGCGGCAGAACATGTCGCGCACGTTGAGGCGCTTGAACTCGGTCTCCAGCTCCGCGATCCTGTCGGCCTTGTCCTCGCCGTCGTTCGAGGTGAAGCGGATCCATTTGCGCGTCATCTCGGTCGCGATGGTCTCGGAGATCACCCGGTATTCCGGGCGCTGCGCCAGCTCCGAGAGGTAGGCGTAGCCGAGGAAGGTGATCCCCTCCGAGAAGTAGCCGCTCAGCGCGAAGCCATTGGCCCATGACTGGACCGCGCCGACGGCGCTATCCATCGCCAGGCCTTTGCCCTCGGGCACGACGTCGGCGGGATGCTGCGGCAGGGTGAACACCCGCACGGGCTCTGACGGCGCGGTGCTCTGGGCGCGAAGAGCCGACAGCATCGCATCCGAGATGCGGGTCGGTCCGCGCGCACCAGGAGGCAGCGCGGCGATCGGCGCGACCTTTGCGGCCCCCGCAATGCGCTGGGCCTTCTTGCGCGCCTTTTTGTCCTTGCGCTTTTTGCTCATCGCGGCCCCGGCTGGCGGGCGCGGCGAAGCACGTCGTCGCTGATCACCATGGCCCCCTTGATGTTGAGCAGCCTCGTAAAGGCGCCGGAAGAAGCGTCGACCTGGTCCATCAGCTTGGAGGCTGGGAACAGGCAGAGTTCGTCGAGGTAGAGCGTGTTCCACTCCCCTTCGACGATGTAGACGTTGCCGTGTTCGCACTGCGCCGCGAACGGCTCGGCGCGCGTGACCTTGTCGCCGGTCTCGCCTTCGGCATGCACCTTGTAGCCGGCGAGCTGCGCGACGAAATCCTGCACCTGCGCCTTGCCGGCCTGACCAGGATCTTGCGGCAGGCTGATGTGGACCGTCTTGCCGTCGAGCGCGGCCTGCGTCTCGATCGTTTTGCGGACCGACTTGCCTTCCTCGCGCAGCGTCACGACGTGGCCGACATAGTAACGGCCCTCGGGATCGCGGCCGAGCTTGACGCCGGCGGTGCGAGCGCCGGTGCCGCCGCGCGTGCCGGCCAAGTCCCAATGGCGGACCCAGATCGTGCCCTTGGGCGCGGCCCTGACGATGCGGCCCTCAAACCAGGCACGCTGGAACATGCCGCCGGCGCGCGGCGCTGGCCGCTGCTGATACTGGCCCGCCACCGCATACGACGTCATGTCGTTGTAGAGCTGTTTCAGCTCATCGGGCGGGAAGCGGATCGGATCGAGGATCTCGCCGTCTTGCGTGCGAGGATCCTGCCGCCAGACGAGCTGGAGCTTGATCGCCTCGATCTCGGTGCGGCGCCCTTCCGGCAGATTGTCGTTCTCGCCGTACCAGTGCTGCTTGCTGGCGTCGTAGCGCGCCAGGATCGGCTCGCCGACGGAACTGGCAACCTTGAGCGGGGTGTAGCAGCACCGGTCGGGCTCGAACTGCATTGGCAGGCAGAGATGGACGTAATCCATCTTGCCGTCGAGGATGACGCCCGTGACGTCGGCCTCATGCAGGCGCTGCATGATGACGATGATGACGCTGCGCTTCTGGTCGTTCAGGCGGTTCTGCGCGCCTTCGCGAAATCGGCGGGTGGTGGCGGCGCGCTCGGTCGGCGATTCCGCCGTCTCGGTCGAGTGCGGATCGTCGATGATCAGGCGATCGCCGCGCTGCGAGGTGAGCGAGCCGAAAGCGATGCCTTCGCGCGTGCCGGTGTTGTCGTTGGCGAATGACGTCTCGGCGCGGCGGCTAAGCCGAACCTCGGGCCAGCGCGCCTGGTACCATTCCGACAGGATCAGATCGCGGCACTTGCGGGTGTCGCGGTTGACCGGCCCGTCGTTGTACGCCGTCGACAGATAGCGCATGCCGGGCCGGCCGGCCGGTCCCCACTCCCACGCTTGCAGGAAGACCGAGACGAGAAGCGACTTCGATGTGCCCGGCGGGACGTTGATGACGAGACGATTGCGCAGGCCCAGCTCGAGAAACTTGCCCTCGACCAGCGCCTGCAGATGGTCACAGACCACCTGCATGTGCCAGTTCCAGACAAGGTCCTTGCCGGGTTCGAGCACCTGCCAGGCAATCTTGACGAACTCGGCGAACGATCCCTTGGCCTTGCGCCGGTCTCGCTCGATCAGCAGGTCTTCGAGGTCGGGGGCAATGAGCGGCGCGCGGGCGGCGGCAGACTTCTGCGCCATTTAATTCACCCTTGCGCTTCGGCGGCCTTCCGTCGTTGCGCTGCCGCAATCAGGACGTCCAACTCCTCGTCGGTGTAGTCTTTCGGGTTCGCCTTCTGTTGCGTCTCGATCGGGCCGCCGTCCTTGCCGGTCTGCTCGACGCGGCGCACATACCCGCGATCCTTGCCCTTGAGCTCCAGGTACCAGCGCACGGTCTGCATGTCGCCGGCGCGGATCGCCATGATCACCTTGCCCTCGGCGATGTCCTTGATCTCGTCGTCGATCTCGGCCGCCGCATCGAGGGCAGGCTGGTGTTCGTTGAGGAACGCGTAGAGCGTGGTGCGGCTGACGTTCAGCTTGTCGGCCGCAACCGATTTGATGCCGCCATACTGGCGCAGCGTCTCGATGACGCGCGGCATATCCTTTTCGGTCAGCTTGGGCTGCGAGCCGCCGCCCTGGGGCCGCTCACCCTTCGCCCTTGGCTCGGCCTTGGGCTGCGGTGCCGGCTTTGCCGCGCCGGGCTTCGCCTTTGCCTTGCCGGCCTTGCCCTTCGGCGCCGGCTTTTTTTTCGCCGGTTTCGCCTTGGTCGACGATGTGACGGTCGCCTGCGTCTTGATCATCGAACGACTCGTGCGTGCGAGTGTTCAATCTGTTCGACGTGGCTCTTTTTTTTGCCACTGATCCCGGAACCCATCGACATCATGCCGCGAGCCGAACCGAATGCGATGATGCTGGTCAAATCCGGCTGCAAAGCCTTGCGGCGCATGACGTCTGCGAAAGTGCGCAAATCCGCAAACTGACCCGAATGCTTGCATGGTGGCACCATGCTGACCACCGACACTGCGTTACACACACGGGTATGCATCTGGATCACGGAAGCAGACGCGTGCGAGGCACACGACGAAGGTGAACGACAGGATGGCGAGCACCACGATGAACGGGGTGCCGAATGGCGGGCCGTCGCTGGGCGCTTCGGGCTTGGAAGGCGAGCCGCGCATGGGCAGATCATGCCGCATCGGATTTATCCTCCGCTTCCGCTTCGAGTTGATCCAGCCGCTCGCCGGCAAGGCGCGCCATGACTGAAAGGGCGATGCCTGAGTTGACGATGTTGAGCTGGCTCTTGGTGCGCACGATGGCGTCGAAGAAGTCGTCGAACCGCGACTGCGGCGCGGCATGGATGCGGAAGCGCTTCGCCCTTTTGGCGAGAGCGTCCATCTCGACCTCGAACCGCACGCGGTCTTCCGGCAGGAAGGAGAACAGCAGCTCGTCGTATTTGATGTTCGCCCCGCCGAGCGCGGTAGCACCTGGTCCCTTGTCGCCGGCGAGCACGCTGTCATCGAGCCCGGAGAACTTCTTCGCATCGATGTCGAGCGAGGCGTAGAGCTGGGCGAGCAGTGAGGCGTCATCCTCGCCGTTGATGGCGTTATGGCTGAGCTGGATCGCCACCTTGCGGGCCTCGCTCAACGGCGTGAGGATCATTAGGGCATCGCCCTCGACCACGCCGGCTTCGATGCCGGCCGCGCTGCGATGATGGCCCGACAGAATTTCCTCCGAGCCGTCCTTGTTGAGGCAGCAGAGGATGACGGACGTGACCGCGCCATCGATCTTGATATTTTCGACCAGGCGCTTGAACTTCGCCGGCGACATGTAGTGCGCGTTTTTCTCGCGCCGTTTGAGGGTGCGGTAGTCGACGCGGCGCAGCTCGATCTTGAGCTTCGACCAGTCAACGCTTGAAGTGCTTGCCATACCACCACTCGAACGCTTGCTGCGGCGTCTCATCGATGCGGGCGCCGACGTAATGCAGGCGAAACTTGCCTTCCGGCCCGTCGATCTCTTCCCGCTTGGTCTGCTCGAAGATGCCGCGATACTTCATCGAGACAGGATGGTCCGAAAACGCCGAGGTCTGCACCTTGTCGAACCGGTCGATGAAGCGCTTGCCCATGTCGCGCAGCAGCTCGCCGTTGCAGGCGAGCCTCGTGACGAGCTTGGACAGCCTGCCCTCGCGCGAGATGGCGAAGTCGGACAGCAGGTAGATCGACCGCTTGGCGAATTTGTCGAGGTTGTAGATCAGGCCGCCGACCAGCATGTCGTCGACCCGCACCAGATAGTTCACCATGCCAGGGGTGTGGGTGATGCCCTTTTTCAGGTAGACGTCCTTGAGGAACGTCATCTGGGCGGCATCGGCCCGGCCGATCGTCACGACCGAATCCGGCTTGATCTTGTCGAGGTCGATCGGCTTGTAGCGGAACGGCGCCGACCGCGGCACGAGCTGCAGGTAGGACGACTTGCCGGTCGACACGTAGCAGTAGTGCGGGTGGCCTCGGCCCGAGACGAATTCCAGCTCCGGTTTCAGATCGTCGTAAATCTGGTCCGAGAGGATGCAATACGGGACGCCGGCCTGTCGCACGCGCTCGATGAGGCCGCGCAGCGCCTTGGGATCGAACAGCTCATATCGAGGCGCGTCCCATTTGATGTTCTCAGCCAGGAACTCGAACATCTTTTCGTAGCCGCCCTTGTAGAACGGCGGGTAGGAGAAGATCGCGGCCTTGCGGTCGATGGCCTCCTCGAGATGCAGGATCCAGTCGCGCGGCGAATAGCTCTTGATCGGGATCATGCCCGGAAGCTTGCGCACCTTCTCCAGGGTGCGCTCGACATAGCTGCCGAAGTTCGCAACCAGGTGCTCGCGATGGCTGGTCTTGTAGGCGTTCGCCTTGCCGCCGGCGAAGCGGCCGAGATTGAAGCCGACGGCCAGCGCGGCGAGGCGCTGATCGGGCTCGCGAAAGTCGAACTCGTTCACGAAGTCGAGCGCGCCGTGAAACTCATAGTCTATCGGCTTGCCCAGCACGTAGCCGGCGATGGCTGACGAGTAGAGGCTGACGTCGTTGGAGTGCATCTCACGCCGGGGAATGTGGCGAGCGTGATCTGCTCGAACCGGAACGTTCCGGAGCAGCAGTTATAGACCCTGCCCCACTTGTCGACCTCAGAGACGCGAAGGATTTGCGCGATGCATTCCTTCGGCACAACGCCCTGAAACATGACGCAAAAAGCCTTGTTTTTTCTCTTGCATCGGAGGTGTAACCGAATAAGTTACTTGTAACCAGAACGGTTACTTTCCCTACCATGGACCCCAGACCAATGACCCTCAACGATCTCGCAGCCAGCCTCCATCAGAAGTCGGGCTTCGGCGGCGCGCGTCTCGAAGCGATCACCTTCGCCGCTGCCATCGGCATGTCCCGCTACGCCGGCGCCGAGCACCAGACCTATTTCAAGCAGCGCTTCGCCGAAACCATCGAAAAACTAAGCTCTAGCGACGCGCTTGATGTCGTTGGCTTCGTGGCGAAAGAGGCCGGAATTCAGCCCTCGCCGAGCGGCTTCGACACCATCTGATTTTCGGGGACTGGCCGAATCGCGAAGCAATATCAGGCTGCGCGATTTCTGCATGCCCCCCTGGCTTTTTGTCAAGCGTGTTTCGCAACCATTTTGGCAACAATCCCCTACCACGGAGACCAGAGACTATGGCCCACTACCTATCGCCTACCGGAAGCGCGATCACCGGAACCTTGGAGCGGCTGACCTGCCGCGCTCACATCAGCGACATCGACCCCGAGACGGGCGAGCCGGAGTATGCCGGCGGCACCGAAATCTTCTGGAACGACATCCAGACCGCCAAGCGCAACGGCAAGATCATCTTCCTCGACGAGGAGGGTGATGAGTGGACTTTCGATCAGCTCACCCGCGAGGACGTCGACGAGGAGGAGGAAGACGACGGGTGTCCCAAGGGTGATCCCGAATGCCTCGGCAGCAACGGCGACCGCCATGATGCTTGCGAGGCTCCCGCAGAGCGCAAGCACGTCCAGCAGGTGGAGCTACAGGAGATCGTCGACGGTGCCTACGGCGACGGGCCATTTACCCGTGGCGCAGCGCGCGACTTGCTCAAGAAAGAGCAGCGCTGATGGCACGCTACCTCGTCACATGGGAGATCGACTACGAGGGCGAAGGCGATCCCGAAGCCGCCGCCCGCTGGGCTTGGGATATCCTGCGCAAGCCGCACTGCACCGCAAACGTCTTCACGATGGTCGATGAAGACGGGAACGAAACCAAGATCGACCTGGCCGAGCTCGACGAGGCGCGGCTGGAGAATTCTATCAGCAGCGTCGGCGACGTGCTGCGCAGGCTGACCGAGGAGGCTTCCCATGCCCATCGGTAGCCACCAATCCGCGGCGGCCGGCACCGACGTCTGGCTCACCCCTCCCGAGATCCTGGCCGCGCTTGGCGGCGCTGGGAGCTTCGACCTCGATCCATGCGCGCCGCTCGATCGGCCGTGGGACATGGCGCGCCAGCACTACACCATCGCCGACAACGGTCTAGCTCGGCCCTGGCACGGTCGCGTGTGGCTCAACCCCCCATACTCGAACAACGTGATCGGCCGCTGGATGGGCCGTATGGCCGACCACGCTCATGGAATCGCGCTGATCTTCGCGCGCACCGAAACGCAGGTGTTCCATGAGTTCGTGTGGCGCGCGGCCGACGCGCTCCTCTTCATGGAGGGGCGGCTGCATTTCCACGATGCGGCCGGGACTCGAGCCAAGGCCAACGCCGGCGCGCCGTCGGTGTTCTGCGCCTATGGCTCCGATGATGCTGACCGTCTTGCGGCCAGCGGCATTCCCGGCGCGTTCGTGCCGCTGCGCCTGCGGTCGCTCATCTTCGGCTTCGCCTCCGTCGGCTCGTGGGTCGACGAGGTGTTGAAGGTGATGCAGCGCGCCGGCGAGGCCATGCGGCTTGACGATCTCTACCGAGCCTTGGCCGAGAACCCGAAGTCCGGCCGCAATCCGAACTGGCGGGCAAAGGTCCGGCAGACGCTCCAGCGCGGCCCGTTCGAACCGCTGGGCGATGGCGTCTGGAAGGTCGCCGAGGGGAGGCTGCTCTGATGGCTAAGACCGCAAAGCCGAAAGCACCAGCCAAGAAATACCCTTGGCAGATCGAGGCCGAGAAGCGCGGGCAGGAGATCGCGGAGAATGTCGCCATGCTGCGCGACGGGTCCGACGAATATCTGGTCGGCATCGCCCGCGAAGCCCTCCACCACTACCACGCCGCGATGATGGCCTGCGACAAGCCCGGCCGTCTGCCCTACGAGCTGGTGATCGAGGCGTGTGTCGAGACGCTCTACCGCATTGAGCGCTACGGCTACAGCGAAGACGGTGGGAACGGGACGAGGTACACGCCCGCGACATGCCGATCCCGCTTCAACTGCTGGAACTCGGCATCCGCGTGGCTCGGCAAGCAGTTGGCCGCGCCGGATGGCGAAATCCCGATGCACGGCCAGCCCGGTCGGTTCATGCTCACCATCCAGGGTTGTCGAACCGACGTGCGCTATCCTGGCGTCTTCGGGGGCGCCGGGCTCGACGGCCGGGTGATTGACCTCGACCGGCCGTTTTTCAGCGAGACCGGCTTCCGCTCCTTCACCGGCGGCGGGCTATCCCGCGAGCGCTGGTTCGTCGACGAGGCAATGCCCGTCGACGAGATGCTGACGATCGTGATGGAGCAGAACCTGCTCATCGATCATCACGGCAAGACAACGGCAAAGTGCAAGCTCCACAACCCGCCATTCGGCCTCGCCTATTGGGAGGGCAATAAGCGGCACGACGCCGACGACAGCCGCCTCCGTGAGGAGCGCCGCAACGATCCCGCCTACCAGCCCGGCGGCTTCATCGCCGCTCTACCAGGTCTCCGTTCCCTCGGTGTCGCTTCGAGACAAGAAGCTTCCGGCCAATTCGCCTTCGCGTTTTAAGAGGACTCCCCATGAAAGACATGACGCCCGGCGCACTCGCGTGCGTACTCATCCTCGTCATTTAGGCGTTCGTCACCAACCGCATTTTGGGCGTGGCAGTCGCCATCGTCTGCGTCATCTGGGCGGCGATCGACTACCGGCGCGAGCAACGCGACAAACGCGATGGGGACCGCTAGGGCCGCTTCCCCGATATCTGCACTTGGGCGAACACGATCTTTTGTCCGTGTCCACATTGTAACCAATTTGGTTACAGGCTAAGTTCTTGTGGTTACAAGGTTTTCCCCTACCACGGAGACGAGTCGATGCCCTACTGCGACGACTGCCTGAGCCCCTTCCCCTTCGATGACAGCGAAAGCTGCCGCTGCCCTTCCTGCCGCGAGCGGCTGGCCGACCTCCAGGCCGCCGAAACGGACGTGGAAGTTCCCGCAACAGCAGAAGGAAGCGCGATGCACTGAGAGCGACAACAACCCTTCGATAGAGCGGCGGGAGTCGTCCCGTCGCTCCCGCTCCCTACCACAGAGACCAGGACCATGACCGAGAAGCCCACCGAATACGTATTCACGCTGCCCGACGGCAGCAAGCGCTACGAGATCGTGATCGGCCGCAAAGACATCTTCACCTTCCAGAAGATGCACGGCGCCCTCAGCGCAAAGCCCGTGGAGGCGAAGCCATGAACGCGCTGATCCCCCGCAACACGGTCGAGCAGATCGTCGCCTATCGCGACGCAGCCGTGGCCGCCTACCATGGCGCATTCGCCTCGATGGAGCAGGCCGACCGGGAATTGAAGAAGGCGGCGGCGCTGTGGAAAGCTGCCGCCGGCGAGCATGCCTGCTCCAGGTACGGCGACCGCGACAACCGCGAGGTGCGGGCGTTTTTCGAGGCCGTCGACCTGCCCGACGCCGAGCAGTGGAAGCGGACCGCCATCCGCCTGATCGACATCTCGTGCTGGAACTATCTGGTCAAAATGACGGACCTGGAAGTCCTGATGGACAAGCAGGCCAAGGACGAGCTGCGCGACACGTTGAAGTGGGTGCCGGAGCGCTACGACCACCGGCACGGCGACGGCAAGGAGCTGATGAACCTCGACGAGATTATGGGGATTCCGCCGGTCACCGTCGACAACGTGTACGCCACCATCGAGAAGTGGGCCGGCGAATCCGAGATGATCTTCCGCCGCGGCATAGCGACGGCCTTCTCCAAGTTGGATCGCCGGTTCCGGTCTCACGACGGCTTCAAGGTCGGCAGCCGCATGATCTTGACCTATGCCTTCGACCGCGACCATGGCCACGTTTCGTGGGGCGGCACATGGGACACGGTGCGCGATATCGAACGCACTTTCGCCGTGCTCGACGGCAAGAAGCCGTCCTATAACAGCATCGAGAATGTGGTGCGCGCCGAGCGCAAGGGCTTCCAACCACAGCAGTCCGAACATCACGGCGAGTATTTCAGGATTGTCGCCTACAAGAACGGCAACGCTCACCTCTGGTTCACCCGCAATGACCTGGTGGAAAAGGTCAACAAGATGCTCGCCGAATTCTATGGCGAGGTGATCGGCGACGGACAGACCCAGGAACCGGACGACCTTTTCCGCAATCGGAAGACCACGCCGGCGAAGAACTTCGGTTTCTTTCCGACACCGGATGCCGCGGCCGAGGAGTTGCTTAAGGGCATCACCCTGCTCCAGCCCATCGAGAAGCCGCGCCTTCGGATTCTGGAGCCTAGCGCCGGCACCGGCAATCTGGCGCGCCGCTGCCTCACCAGCATCAAGGAATTCGGCGATCATTCGGGCTATGGGGACGAGGCCCGGATGGACCGCTGGCGCAGGGAACACCGCTACGACAACCAGGTCGATTGCGTGGAGCTCCAGCCAGCGCTTGCCGCAGCGCTCGAGGCGCAGGGCACATACCGCAAGGTGTACGCCGCCGACTTCCTGGCGCTCCGCCCCTCCGTGACGGGGAAATACGATCGCATCATCATGAACCCGCCGTTCGACATGGAGCGGGATATCGACCACGTCATGCACGCCCTCGACTTCCTCGAGGATGGCGGGTGCCTCGCCGCGATCATGTCGGCCGGCACCGAGTTTCGCGCGACCCGCAAGGCCGTCGCTTTTCGGGCTTTGATCGAGAAGCTGAACGGCCAGTTCCGCGATCTGCCTAACGGCTCTTTCGCCGAGGTCGGGACCTACGTGAACACCATCACCGTCAAGGTCTGGAAGGACGGCCGCAAAAGCTACTTTTAGCTTGACCATATTGTAACCAATTTGGTTACACACTAGGATCGAAATCCCTACCACGGAGTCCAAAATGTTTCGCCCGTTACCAGAAGACGAGGAGGAGCGGCGGCGCCGGCTCCCCACCATCAGCCAGGCCCTCGACATGTGGGAGGCCTGGCATAGCGACTGCTCGCCCCTCGGCTGCACCGGGAATTACACCCTCGACATGCGGCTCGCAGATGCGTTCCGCGACCTGCTCTACCGGCCGGAGCTTTGCGACCGGCTTGACTGGATCGAACGGCAGCTGCGCGAGCCCCGTCATCGTGCGGCCGGCGATCGCTACCACGCCGAGCTGATCAAGTGGTGGCTCGAATTGTTCGCCGCCGGGTCGCTCCCCACCATCAACCAACGCCTAGAGGCAAGAGAGCTGCGATGCGCTTCATCCTGATCGATTCCACACACCGGCGAGCGTTCGAATATCAGACGTCCCGGCCCTTGGGGCACAACCTCTTCTGCGAACTTCTTGATAGCGATCGCCTCGACCGGGTGGAGCTGGCGCCGGGCCTGGACCTCTGGCTCTCAACCGGACCGTGGCGCAAGACGTTCCAGTTTTTCCGTTCGGGTGCCGAGTTCGCTGGCAACGGGATCCTGGCTGGCCGCACGCTGCTCAACGATTTCAAGAGCCTGCCGCGCGCTATTAGCTTCGAGACTGTGACGGCGTGGGTCAATTATCCCGAAGTGCGCTTTGATGTGCCACAGCCGCGCCGAAAATATCAAAGGCCGACCGGGTTGCCCCTGATCGGCCTTGCTCTCCATCCCTACCACAGGACAGCGCCCGAAGGCGCTGGAGAGAACCCATACCTAATGCAGATGTACGGGTGAGGCAACGTACCAAAATGGTAACACACAGTGTCATTTTGGTTGCTTGAGAAGTTCGCCCGCTTTACAATTGGACCTGTCCAAACCCTACCACGGAAAGAGACGAAGATGCGCATTTTCACCAGCTCCTGGTTCACCAAGCTCCCGCCCGAAATCCAGAAAATCGGGGTGTCCAGGGGAACGCCGCGAGGATATCCGGCGGGCTTCCGCAAGATGCCCGAACTCGCCCCAGGCGAGTGGTTTAAGACCGCCAGCGAACGCGACTATAAGCAGCTCTACTTCGAAGGCCTCGACAAGCTCAACGCCGGCCGCATCGTCGCCAAGATGGAAGACCTCTCAGGTGGCAGGGACGTTGCCCTGCTCTGCTACGAGGCCCCGACCGACAACCAGTATTGCCATCGCGCCTACATCTCGGTCTGGCTGAAAGAAAAGCTGCGGCTCGAGGTGTTTGAACATGGCCTGGAGGCCGAGGGCTGCGGTTGGCATCATCCCAAGCTGCCGGCGCAATACCGCCTGCGCCAGCCGCCCCAGCCCCTCCAGGTCGCGCCCTACCTCGGCGCCGAGGCCCCAGACCAGCAGGGCCGAGTTTGGAAGGTGATCGGCATCAACCCGGAGCACGTCGACCAGGCACTGGTGCAGTCGGGCGACGACCAGCGCTCCATTTCCGGCGAGATCCTGCAATCCCGGTTCAAGCCGGTGAACTGACCGCCAGCGAAGTGGTTGAAATTATTCGGCTTTTTGGCTTGTACCCACTTGTAACCGATTTGGTAACATTCTAAGTTATTGAAGTAACTTAGAAATTCAGATCGGTGCAGCAGAAAGCCGTTTCCTTTCACCGCTGCAGCCTTCGCCGGAACTCCCCTTTCAGCAATGGGCCGGCGATTGGTGACTTCTCGTCAAACTGACCGGCCGAGTGAAATCGAACCGGGGACGGGCCAGGCCTAGCATAACCGCCGGAGCCGCACCGATCTGGGAAATCCCTACCACGGAGACCAGATATGAACCTCGAAATCGAAGCCCTGCGCCAGTCAGCTCCGAAGCTGCACGGCCGCGACGCGGAGTTCGCCGCTTCACTCCTGCACCAGTATGACAGCCGCTCGAGTCTCTCGGAACGGCAGTGGCCCTGGGTCGCTACCTTGACCCAGCGCGCACAGGCCGGCGAGCCCGCGGCGCCGAAGGCCAAGGTCGGCTCGATGGACGGCTTGATCGCGCTGTTCGACACGGCGATCGCCAACAAGCTCAAGCATCCGAAGATCCGCTTCGACGTCAACGGCGAGACGGTCGTGCTCGCTCTCGCCGGTGAGCGCTCCGCCCACGCCGGCCAGATCAACGTGTCGTCGCCCGGATCGTTCGAGAGCCGCGACTGGTACGGCCGCATCGGCCGCAAGGGCGAGTTCACCCGGTCGCGTCGGTCGCCCGGTCCTGACGGCCTGGTCGCGGCTCTCACCGCTCTGGCCGAGAACCCCTCGAAGGCCGGCGCCGCCCACGGCAAGCGTACCGGCAATTGCTGTTTCTGCGCGACCGAGCTGACCGATCACCGCTCCATCGACGTCGGCTACGGGCCGGTGTGCGCCAAGCGCTGGGGACTGGCGTGGGGTTGATCCCCCGCGCCTTCCTTGAGATCCCCCTACCCACGGAGAAAGACCATGACCATCAACGTTACGCCGGCCGAGATGCTGGATATCTGCAACGCTCTTACTGCCTCGGGCAAGCAGGCGCTGTCCGCCCGGCTGGCCGAGGATGCCGAGGTGGGCGAGCCGAAGACCGGCTTCGACCACGCGATCGAACTGGCGCTAGCGCGCCGGTCGCGCGACCTCGCGACCCGCATCCGCGCCGAACGCCGCATCGCCCGCGCCCTGGTGAAGGCCTGCCTCGACCGGGGCCACCTGATTTCCGTCAACGACGGCGAGGATTGGGTGGTGAAACGCTCCGACGACAAGGCGGCGATCATGCTGGCGCTGTTCTCGACCGACGAGGACGCCATCCATCTGCGGAGCCCGACGGGCGATAAGCTCGGGTGGTTCCAGCTGATCTATGGCAATTCGGGCTACGACGTCGTGTCCGACCACGCTGACAACGAAATCTGCAGAGCCATCTGGGACGAGGTAATCATGCCCTTGGCCGACAAGATCGAGGCGGAGGGCTAAGGCGATGGTTGACGCGATCTTCATCAGCGTGGCCGCCAACGGCCATTCGACGCCCCACCTCGATCAGGTCTACGTCTCGTTCTACGGCCCGAAGGGTGGCACGAGAGGCACCGAGACCATCACGATCGAGTCCGCGAGGAAGCTTCGCGACGAGCTGGTCGAAAAGCTCCCCTTCGACCATGCCAGCGACACCGTCGACGCTCTGACTCAGGCTGAGTCTTTCATCTCCGGTTTCGACGGTGATCCGCTCCAGGAAGGCGTTGCCGACATGCTCGCCGGCCTGCGCGCAGCCATCCGCCGCGAGCAGGCTCGGCCCGACCTGCTGGCGGTGCTGAAATCGGTAGCCGGATGTCCGCAAGCGGCACCGTGGCTTGCCCGCCTTCCGATGCCCGACGGCACATCAACGTTCGATGCGGTACGAGCGGCCATCTCCAAGGCCGAGCCGCCTGCGGCCGTCGCCACCAATCGCCCCGGCGATCAGGCCGCGATCTATGCCGAAGAGACCGGCGTCGACTGCGCGACCGCGCTCGTTCACTGCAACATGGATTGAGGAGAGCAGCCATGTCGATCGACATCACCACCACCGTCCATCTCTTCGTGGGCCATGTGAAGAACCCGCTCGACCTCGGCGAGCCGGAGTGGACCGGCACGCTGGGGGAGTTCTGGCAAAGCAACCAGGAAGCCTATCCGACCTGGGGCGACATCCGCCCGCTGCTCGACGAGCTGGACGAGTATCACCATGCCCATATCGGCGGCGGCGCCGGCGGCGACTTCACCATCTGCACCGCCTCGTTCCTCGCTGCCGCGCGTGCCAGGACGGAGGGCCGGGGCAATGGCTAGGAGCGAGTTCAGCGCGAAGCATTTCCGGGCAGAGCTTACGAAGATCATGCCGGGCTATTCGTGGACGGTCCACAAGTCGCACACCGACGCGTTCCTTAAGGCGACCGGCACGAAATCCAGCGGCTTCAACCGCCTTTCAACCTTGCTGGTTGAGCGCCGCGACAACTATGCAGGTAGCGGCATTCCCCGTTACGAGGTCAAGAGCGCTGGTTTCGGCCTGCGCGCGCCTTTCCTGGCGAGCTTCGAAGATCGCACGCTAGCGCGCGCCCTACGTGGGTTGCAGACCCACTACGAGGCGACAGCTGCAACCTATGCCGGCCATGCGCGAGCGCTGGCGAGCGCACGGGAGGGCCAGGCCAATGGCTGACGTTCGCACCTCCGACGAGCTGATACAGGCGATCAAATCGCTGGCGCCGGGCTATTACACGGAGCGCGACGGCGGCGATTGGTATTCCGTAACGGCCTACCACGACCGAGTTGCCGAAGATTTCGCCCGTCGCGACGACGCGCGTCGCTGCATCCTCTGGCTTGCCGGTGAGCCGATGCCGGACGGCTGGCGCATCACAAGGGGCGGCGATCTCTCTTGTGACCTCGATTGTGGGCAGGGCTATCGAGCGACGATCTGGACGCGCTCGGTCGCGAAGGCGTTTCCTGACCGCGCTGCAGACCTGGTCGGCAACTTTTCTTAGTAACCCACTTGTAACCAGATCGGTTACAAGCTAAGTTGTTGATGTTGCTAAGAAATTCCCTACCACGGAGACCAAGACCATGAAGACGCGTATCGCCCTCGACCTGATCGTTCCTAACCCCGACCAGCCGCGCAAGCACTTCGACCCGAAGGCTCTGCGTGAGCTGGCGGATTCCATCCGCGAGCACGGCTTGGCGCAGCCCATCACGGTTCGGCCGCTGCCCAACGGCACCCACATGATCGTGATGGGCGAGCGGCGCTGGCGTGCGCATCTCCTGCTCGAGGAAGAGGGTGCCCTGGGCAAGCGGCCGATGATCGAGTGCCACGTCAAAAAGATGACGCGCAATGAGATGCATCTGCAGGCCATCATCGAGAATTTGCAGCGCGCCGATATCCGGCCGCTAGAGGAAGGGCGCGCCTTTCAGGCCATGCTCGACCGCGGCTGGAGCGTCGAGCAGCTGGCGAAGGATTTGGGCATCCAGCCTCAGCGCGTGAAAGCGCGCACAGCCCTGCTGAACCTTGATGAATCGATCGGCGCCTTGGTCGATGCGAACCAGTTCCCGCTCGGCCATGCAAACGACCTGGTCGACTTGCCGAAGCACGACCAGGTGCAGATCGTGAAGCTGTTCACCACGGGCAAGCTCAAAGACTGGTCGGGCATCAAGGCGGCTGCGCAGGCGGTCCGCGACCGAATCGAGCAGGGCGGGATGTTCGACGACGAAAACAGGCCAGAGCCGTCGAAGGACGATATGGCAGCCATGAGCCGGATGGAGAAGACGGTCGACCGCATAATCGCCGCAATCGCCGGCGGCTTCAAAGACGGCGAGTGCATCGCCTTGAAATCGGTCGACCCCACCAAGGCCGATAATTGGGCCGACACGCTGGCGGCGGCGTCGCGCTCCATCCGTTCGATGGAGTCGCAGCTGCGCCAGGCACATGCGCGCTCGATGCTGGTGTAGGGATCCGGTAGGTCTCAGTTTGAAATTTCGGCGGTAGGCGGAGCGTTTGCACGGTAGTCGGAGCGCCCGTATGCTTAGCGGAAAAGCATTGAGGGGTGCTGCCGCCATGATAGTCGCACAGATGATAAACGACTTCATCACGATGCAGCATCCCGGAGCCGTATGCGACAGGTGCATCGCCGAAGCCCTGCATCTCAGTTCTCACGCGCACGCCTCGCAAACCACTGAGGCACTGGGGACCACTTCGGATTTTACCCGTCAACGCGGTCGGTGCATTAGATGCGGTAGCGAAAGGACAGTGACAGTTGCCCATACGACCTAAAGGCCAAAAGCGACCAGCCGCCGTAATCGGCAGCGCCGTCCGCGTCGTGCCCATTGCAGAAGATCGACGCCGTTGCGCGGAAGCCCGGAAAGCACGGGCCGTATAAGCACGCACCGATGCCGAGATTTTATTTCGATAGTAACGACGGTACGGTCCTCACACGGGACAGTGAAGGCTTGGAGTTTGCCAACGCTGATGATGCGAGGAAGGCTCTTCAGCACTTCCTGATGAGCATAGTGCGGAACTCCAGGCTGCCAGAAGACGATGAACGTTTCGCGATGTGGGTAATCCTTCGCGATGAAACCGGTAAGCCCCTTACCCAAGCCATAGCTGAATTTGAAATCAGAGAAATTTCAAACTGAGACACTACTAGGACGCACCGCTGGCTCCGGCCGGCGGCTGGGGTAGGGAGGGGCAGCGGATTGGTCTCCGCTGCCCCATTTTTTCGTCGAGTGTAGAGGCCTCGCCAGCGCGCGTCAGTCGCCGGCCTTCCCTTCGCACGCCCGTTGGTCGCCGCGCTCGTCCTCGGCCGCCTCTGGTGGCGCAGCGTCCAATCTGGCGAGTTCCTTCGCCCGCACCGTGGCGCAGCGTTCGCATTGCCCGGCCCCCGAATTTTCCATGAGCCACCCGGCCGGAGCATCCTGGGAGCCGCAGAGAGAGACGGCGAGTCCGAGACCGCGCCGGCGAAAGTAGTGCGTGGTGACGGCCGTTGGCGACTTGAGAGCCCAGCCCTCGCGAAATCCTGACATCAGCGGTGCTCCACCGGAATCGTCCGGCCCTTTCGAAAGATGCGTTCGGCCGCGTCGCGGGCGCTGGTGATCGTTTCGCCGTCGCGCCTCATATGACCATTGAAGTAGCGCAGCAGGCCCTCCGTGACCGCCTTCAAGGCCTCCAGCTCGGTCGGGAAAATCTTCGGCTCGCCGCCGGGGCCAAGCACCGGCTCGGCGCGCCCATCCTCGGCAAAGCGCAGCATGGCGTGATGACCACCCACGACCGGCGTGGTGAAGCCTGCGAAGTGGTTCATGCGGCAGACCTTTCGATGATTTCGGGATCGGCTTCCTTGCACTGGCGGGCTCGAAGGAGTCGGCAGATGCCGCGCGTCAGCTCCTTTCCGGTGCAGTGCCACCGCAAGGCCGCGATCATGTCGGTCATGACAGATTGGCGCGTCGCGGAGACGCGCAACGACGAGCAAAGCTGTTGCAGCTCGTCACGCCAGAGGAGATCGATTGCGCTCGCAGGCAGAGGGCGCTCGAAGACAGGGTGAGGCAACGCCCACTTTTCGAGATGATCGTGGTTGGCGGTGGGCAAGGCGCGCCGGCGCTCCGGGTACACCCAGATTTCGCATTTGTGGCTGATCCCCTCAGGCACCTTGCGCATGTAGAATTTTCCGTCGCGCTCTTCGTGAGCCGCCCACTGGTTCGTCTCCTGCTCGACCAGGAATTTTTCATGGATCGCCGCGATGACGTGATGCGCCGCGCCGAACATCGATGTGAGCTGTGCAGGCAGGCGGTCCAGCTTGTCCTTGGCCGACTTCACCTCGCAAACAATGATCTCAGCGCGGTCGACAGCGAGCACGTCGATGCGGTTCGGGCCATTCGAGCTGACGTTGATCTCATGGATGATCCTGGCATTGGGGCGGAGCTGGCGCAGGCGAGCCACAGCGGCATCTCGGATCTCGGCTTCGGCCGAGCTGCGATAGGCAGGCATCACACGGACTCGCTCGGCAGATAGTCTTTCCAGTCAACGCGGTTGATGACCGTCGGCCCGGCATAGTCGCCGACCAGGTTCTCTTCCCAGACGAACCAGGCCAAGTTCATGCGGCTCGAGGCTTCGTTGCCGTCCCAGCCATCGCGATGCATCATCGGCAGGCGCCGCGTGAAGACATGGATGCGCGCCGGCTTGCAGTCGTCCATGGCGTAGTTGCGGTCCGGATCGTCGAAGCCGCAGAGGAAATTCAGGTTGAGCAGCAACGCCATCTTCGGCGGCCGGTGCACGCGCAGCGCATGCGCGACGAAAGCATTGAGCACGCCGCCGTAGGGCGGGTTGGTGGCGATATCGTCGCAATCGTCGCCTGCCTCGCTGGTGAGGAAGTCCCGGACCTCCTGCAGGACGCCGTGGCGATCGGCGGTGCCATAGTCGATGAGATCGGAAAGCACGACGTCGTAGCCTGCCGCCTCCAGCATGCGCGAGATCGCGCCGCGACCGCATGCCGGTTCCTTGACGCGGGGGCCGAAGGTCTCCAGCGCCAGCAGCGCGTGCATCGCTTCCGGGCACGTCTCGTAGAGATTGTTGCCGCGCTCGTCCGCGCTGGCCGTGTCGGTGCCGATCGCCACGCGCAGGTTCGCCCGGCTGGGCTCGAGTCCTTCCGCGACTCGCCCGGCGATCACCCGCTCGACGATGCCAGGATCTCGACGCTCGGCATCCGCCAGCTTGCGAGCGTCGTGGATTTCCTTGCGGGTGAGCCCGGCTTCGGCTGCCGTGAAACCGTTCCCGTCTGGAACGGATTTCGGTCTGCCGCCTTTCGACGCCTCCCCTCTTTCCTGGGCGGCAGTCCACTCCGTGGCGATCGTGATCTTGGCACGGGCCTCGATCAGCAGGGCGTCGCCTTGGAGCTTGCGCGCCTTGAAGATCAGGTGCTCGCCGGCATGGAAGCGAGCAGCATAGCTGCCGGCGGCCTTTGCCTGGTCATAGGCGCCTGACGCCAGCATCCGCGCCGACGCGACGTCGCCGTCGTCGAACAGCATCCGAGCTCGCTCGATCACCTGAGCGAGTCCGGAATCGTCGAAGGGGACAACCGCCTCCATGGCCTACGCCATTTCAGAAAGCTTGGCCCGGGCCGGATCGAGCACCTCGAGTGTCGTCCTGATCTGGTGGAGATCGGCGTCGGTTTCCGCGTGGCAGTTTTCGCGCACGATCTTCGCGAGTGCGACGACGCGCTCAAATTCTGCCGTGGCGGCCGCCTTCACCCCCTCCAGCTCGGTTTCCTTGCGCCGCAGCTGATCGACGAAATGCTTGAGCGTTTTGCCCGTGTTGGCGATCATCGAGCGGACGGAAGGCTGGGTGTCGGGCTCCAGGTGCTCCTCCAGAGCGCTCGAAATGTCCTCGTCGGTCGTGAGGGGCGATTGGACTGCTGGCATGTCCATGTCAGTTGATCCTTAGGTATATGCCGCGACACGACACGCGCGGGATTGCGCGGCCGCGAAGACGGCGGATGAAACGGGAAAGGCGCACGATCATTGCGCTTGCTCGCCGTATTGCTCGGCGACGATGGCGCCGACGATCTCGTCGACATGGTCGTCGCTCCACCACTTGCCCTTCTTGGCGCCGATCACCTGGCCCTGCGCCGAGCGCGGAGTGCCGTAGGCCAGACATTTGCCGAGCCCCACTCGACGGGCGTCAGGGAAGGCGATGATCAAGGCTTCCATGGCGACATGACGCGATCGCATGCCGAGCTCGCCGGCGCACACCGCAAACGGATCCTCTCGGTGAGGCCGACAGGCCATGACGATAGCCAGTGCGATCTGGTCGGCCGTCGGTAACATCAAACGATCCCCGCCGCGAAGCGGTCGGCCGCGCGCGTGGCCTGCCCCTGGAGCAGCTGCACCATCTCGGATTGTGACCAAACGGGAGACCTAAGCGATGCGGCCTCGGCCAGGATCACCCCGTAGAGCAGCTCGAGACTTGCCCGGTACCAGTGCTGGCCGAGATGGCAGTTGGCCAGCGTTCGCTCGGCGCCCAGCACCATGGTGCGCGCCACGGCGAGCCCCGGCGTCCAGACGACATACGCGAAATGAAGCCTCTCCCATCGTCCCGGCTGGAGCTGGGGGAGATGCGCTTCGATGTTCTCGGCCGTGGCAAGCCGGAAGACACCCGGATCGGCGTCGAAGCCGACGGCGCAGACCGCGGCATGGCCGGCGTTCTTGCGCCGATCGACCAGGTGGCGCGGCATCGCGATATCAACCGGCATTGTTTTCCTGCTCCTCGCGCCGGCGACGTTTTTCCTCGCGCTTGCGCTCCCTTCGCAGCTGGTCGATCTCCCGAACGGTTTTGCGCCGGAAGCTTCGGCTGGTGCGGACCAAGCCGAACTCCTTTTCGATGCCGACCAGGATTTGGCCCAGGACACGGCTCTTGACGTCGTGGAGCGATTGCCGCGACATGATCTCGACGCGGTGGCGGTCCCAGACGCGAGTGCAGAACTCAACGCCATGGCCACCGGCATGCGCCAGGAACGTCCGCTTGTAGCGCTGCGCGTCCTGACCCTGCCGCCCTGCCCGCACGAAGCGCAGAAGGTCCATGATGTCGACCATCCGATCGACGGCCGACTGGTGCACCACGATGCGAACCTCGGTGGTGTCATATTGTGGCATTCCGTCGGCCATGCGCGACAGCTCGCGGACGTAGGCCTGGTGCTCGGTGTCACGCGACTTCGGCAGGGTCGATCCGACCTTGGAGACCATGCGGTGTTCGGCGTCGGGCATGTTTCGCGCCGTGTCGACGGCGTCGGCGAACAGCAGCCAGAGCAGGTCGCGCGGCGTGGGCAGGCCCCGCTTGTTCTTGGTGAAGAAAATGTCCTCGGCATGCCGCATGTGCTCGATGAAGCGGTCGATGCGCCTCTCCAGCTCGGCGGGCGTATCGAGAAAGAGGCGCTTCATTTTCATCATGCCCGAGTCGCCGAAGCAGTATCCGTTACGGTTCCGGATGTTGCCAAATTGGTTACACTATTGGCAAGCGAAAGATCGACCGGCCAGCGTGTTTTTCCGAGGATCAGTCGCTCGGCCTGGACCTTTTCGGCCTTCGCCTCGCCGTGCTTGCGACGAACGTATTCGAGCCATGCCGGCCATTCGGCGCGGTCGGGATGAATCCGGTAATAGCCGGCGCTATCAAGGTCCGGCGCGCCATAGACGATCTCGAACATCTGCCCCGAGAGGTAGACCGACAGGCGAGGCACTCGTTCCCGGCGCAGAGTGCAGTGACGCAGGAAGACCTTGATGCAGTCGGCGGCGCGCTGGCGCTTGTCGACGGGAAGCGCCTGCAGTTCCCGCTCGGCGGCGTCTCGCTTGCCCAAGTGCTCCTGAGGCCAAATGGAAATCATTTTATCCAAAAGACCATCTGTCCCCCCCGTCAGGGGGGTTAGGGGGGATTTTGGTTTAGTAGGTTCTTTGTATGTGTCGGATTCGCCGTTAAGCGGATTTCCAGTTACCGGTTTTTCAGGAAGCGGTGAGGCCGCTTGCGTGTTTTCAGGACGCGGTGCCCCCGCTTCCTGATTTTCAGGACGCGGTAGAGGCAGGCTCTCGGGCACAGCATCATCATGGACGGTGTAATTATAGGCGCCGAAGCGGCCGTCTGAGCTCTTGGTCTGTTCGCGCTTGAGATAGCCGACCTCCTCCAGCTTCTGGAGGATCCGATAGACCTTGTCGCGACCGATGCCGCCCTGGTTCTGGAGGTTCTTCACCGACACGTTCCAGTCGTGCGGCTTCGCGAGCAGGTAGACCAGCACGCCACGTTCCTCGAACGTCAGCCTGTCGTCGCTGGCGACAGCATTCGGGATGATGGCGTACTGGTCCGCCCGCTTGCGGGTAATGATAGTCATGCTGTCGCTCTCTCAAGTGCGAGGAGCGGCAATCCTACAAGGAACAAATGGTATTGCCGTTCAATGCGGTAGTCTGTTTTCTATCCAATCGACGACAAAATCGCCGACAGGATTTGCTTAGTCACGCTGGGGCCGACCGTTTCTCCCAGATATGCCGCTGCTGCCACAAGATGCACAGTAGCAGCGTGCTCGGCGGCGGCCGACCCGATGCTTCTTGCTGTCTGGCAAAATTCCGCCATCACTGTCTTTACTTCAGCGTTTACCGTCGCCCCCACGTCCGTCTGCTTCATTTTGATTAAATCTCCTCGGAATGTTTCATCCTGAAACATTGCGTGCGGGACATAGGGCCGAAGCCGCTTGCGGAGGAAATCACACCTCCGTCAAAATCAGCCTGTGTTCGAAGCTTTCGCGATGACGGCTACAGGTTCGTTAACTGGCTCAAGATCGGAGCCGGCTTTTTGGCACAGACGGTTATAGCGGCCGAGAAGGTCGAAGATGGCTTTGCCGTTCCAGTTGGAAGCGGTGCCATACCAGGCCTCCCTCACCCGCCAGTGGCCGCGCGGGTAGCCAAGCGCGTCACAGGCAGCGTTGATCTGAGCTTTGATGCCCATGCCTGGTTTGATGGTTCCGGCGGCTTTGAACACCACCTGTTGTAGCTCTGCAGCAATGTCCTGCATCGATTCCTCACAAAAAACAGGAGAAGGAACGACGACCCATCGGGATTCTCGGATGCCTTGTCGGACACATCCAACGATTTCCCCGCCATCATTCTTGCAACCGCAGGGGGAATGCCGATGGCCCATGACGATGATTGCTGGAAACCGCTTGGAGTTGCGGCCTGGGGAATTGTTGAACGCGCCGACCAATTTCGGACGGAACGAGGAACCGTGTTGATCGTATCTCGGGTCAAGCCGGAGCACGGCGCCGTGCAACGACATCTGCCGCCTCCCTGCCCAACCAGTGGTTTGCGTTCACCTCACCGTCGGACATAACGACGATGCGGTCGAGATATGGTTGCCTGGGCATCCGGCCGGCCTCGTACCGATCGACTGTCAGCCGCGTACAGTCGATCATCCGGCCCACGTCAGCAGTGCTTAGATTGCGATCTAAGCGCCATTTCGTTAGTTGATGCAGGTTTTCCATGGGCGGGTTTTGTCACCAATTTGGTTACACGTCAAGGATTGTAACCAATTTGGCACAGTTTCGCACGATACCGTTTTGAGCTACCGCATTGATATGGCGAATGGAATTAAGCACTTCCGGGAAAAAGCCGGCATCAGCAAGGCCGAGCTGGCGCGTCGCGTTGGGACCACAAGGCCGCAAATAGGCCGGCTGGAGGAAGACGACGGCCCTAACGGACGAAAGCTCACCATGAAGTGGGCGCAGCGAATCGCGCCGCACCTGGATGTCAGGCCGGAAGAGCTTATGTTTCCAGAGCTTGCCGAGGTCGACGTCAGCCAATTCAGCCACGTATTCGAGATCTCCGCCGGCAAAAGCCGGCCCGCAGCGCCGGGGCTGGTGATCGACCCAGAGTTTTTGGCACGGATGCTGCCGAACTCTGAGGGCCACAACCTTCGGTTCATGATGGTCGACGCCTACCAGGCCAATGGCGTTGTTGCCAAAGGGGATGCGCTTGTAATCGATCTGGATGACAACGTCCCGAATCGCCCCGGGCTCTACGCTCTAGAAATCGCCGGCGCGGTGCAGTGGCGCTACCTTTCGCCGACCACCACAGGTGCCGTTCAGGTCCACAGCGACAACCCCGCGGCGACCAACGAAACCGTGCAGCCGGGGGATTTGAAGGTCATTGGCCGCGCTCGGCTCAGGATTTCCACACTCTGACCCGCATTTTTTTGTCTGACGTGTAACCATTTCGGAAACACCTCTTGCAAAACGTACCAAATCGGTTACGATCCTGATACGCAGAAGGATCGCTAGACCGATGGCCCAGTTGCCCCTGGTTGTATTTTCCCATCACGCCTCGCGGTTATGTGTTGAGTATCTGCGTGCTCCCGGCCGGGCTGGTGTGACCCCCCGCACCATTCGCCCGCACCAGCTCGGCCGGGTTCTCCCCATCTAAGCAGCACTGCCTCACGCGACCGCCTTGTCGCGCCCATTGTGTTGCCAAAATGGTTTCACGTGTAACACAAAAGGAAACAAACGGATGACGGCGGACCAATATGCATGGTGGCGTCAGGCTCTGAAACTGGCGGGCGGATATCGCGAGCTGACCCACGATCAGTTGCTCCTGCTCGCCCCTTCGGCCGACAGCCCGGAGTCAGGATTTTTCAGGAACCGTCCGTTCAAGGATGCGCCCCTGGTTCCCGTTGCCATCTGGCGCGACGCGGCGGGGAATGTCATCTGCCTGCAGGGTGGTAGGGAAGCGGAGGCCGACAAGGTCTGGAACTATGCTTGCCGCAACCCGATCAGTGAAGCGCTCTATCATTCGGTGGTGGCCGGCGAGCCGTGGCCCGACGAGCCTCCGTCGGTTTCGAAGGAACACAACCTCCCGGCCAAAACCGGCGATCTGCACAAGGACCTGACGGCTGAACTGGCGGCCGAGAAGGAAATCGTCGAGGGCTTCCTGAAAAAGCCGATCGGCACCCAGGAGCAAGCCGATCAGGCGGGCGTCTGGGCAAAGCGGCTCTCCGGGATCGCCAACAAGGCGGACGAACAATTCAACGTCGAGAAGCGTCCTTGGCTCGATGGCGGCAACGCGGTCGACGACAAATGGCGCGATCTACGCACCGATTCCAAGGACCTCGCGAAGAAGCTGAAAAAGCACGGTGAGGCATGGCTGAAAGAACTCGACCGGCAGGAGCAGGATCGCCAGCGCAAGGCCCGCGAGGAAGCTGACCGCATCCAGCGCTACGCCGAAGCGGCTGCGCAGCGTGCGGCCGACGCCGCGCGCGCCGCCGAGGAGGAGAAGGCCCAGCGCGAAGCCGACACCTCCCCCGGCATCGCGACTTCATTCGCAGAGGAGAGCGAGCAGGAGGCACGGCGGCTCGAGGCCGAGGCCGAGGCCAAGCGGCTAAGCGAGCGCGCCGTGGAGGCTGCACGCGAGGCCCAAGCCCGTCCGGTCTTCGCCGGCAGGACCGGCGCCAAGATGTCCCTGCACACCTATTGGGTCGCGAACATCACCGATTACGACGCGCTGGTCATGGCCCTGAAAGACGAGCCCGAGGTGCGGGAGGCGGTCGAGAAGATCGCCAACCGCATCGCGCGCAACAAAGACGCCGCCGTGCCAGTCGGCATGGAGCGGGTTCCTGACAAGAGGGCAGCATGACCGACCAGAAGATTGTCGCCGTGAAATTCGGCGAGAGCGACAAGACCTACGACTATTTCGCTGGCGCCTTCGACGTCGCCGTCGGGCAGCGAGTGATGGTGCCGATGCGCGGCCGTGAGGTCAGCGTCACCGTAGCCGCGATCAAGGATCAGTCTGATGTCGCGACAGCCTCGATTGCGCGCCTTGACGTGCGGTCCGACGAGCAGCGGGCCGCCAAGCATCCTAACGGCCGGCACCAGTGGTCGCCCGACGGCACGCTGCTCGACGAGAACGGCAACCGGTCGGTCTTCGACGACGTGGACCGGTAGCCATGAGCCTGGTCCGCGTTGCCATCTTCATTTTCTGGCTTCCCGTGATGTTCAGCGCCGCTTGCAGGCGGCTCTTCCGCGAAGTCCCCGCCGCCTTCTGGTTCGCATGGAACGACATGCGCATCGAGCAAGACGAGATGCGCCGGACGTGGCGCGCCAACAGCTTCAACCCCGAGGATCGGAAATGAACGAACGGGCACAGGTGCCGGCTCTTATGGTCGGCGGCGCGATCAGCGCCATCATCCCTCAGTCGATCGAGGAAACGTGGCGTCTCGCGACCATGATCGTCGAGGCCGGTCTGGCGCCTCAGGCGCTTGTCGGTCGAGAGCCGGCTGATGATGCCGGCGACGACGCCTGGAAGCGTTGGGGCAAGAAGGGCACCAGCGCGGTGGCCATCGTCATCATGTCCGGCGCGGAGCTCGGCCTGCCACCGATGGTTTCGCTGCGCTCCTTCACTGTCATCGGCGGCAAGCCGGCGCTTTACGGCGACGGTCTAATCAACGTCGTTCGCAAGTCCGGCCGGGCGAAATCGCTGGAGCTGGGTTATTTCAAGGACGCGTCGAAGGAGGCGCTGCTTAGGCTCGGCCTGTCCGAAGACATGGTGGCAGGCATGAACACCGTCGACGAGCGCACCATCGGCTGGTGCAAGGCGGTGCGCGCCGACACTGGCGAAATGAAGGTCGTGGCCTACTCGGTTGCCGACGCCAAGCAAGCCGGCCTTTGGGACGAGCGCCCGACCCGTCGCGGCACCACGTGGATCGACGGCAAGAAGGTGTGGGGCGACGTCCCCAACGATTCCTCCTGGTTCCGCCATCCCAAGCGGATGAAGCAATGGCGCGCTGCGGGTTTCTGTCTGCGCGAGCTATTTGGCGACGTGCTCGGCGGCGTCCGCGACGAGTTCGAGGCCCGCGAGATCGCCCGCGATCTGATTGAGCACGACGAGGACGAACCTGCACCCAAGGCGAGGCTCACCCCGCCATCGCCGCCACCGGTGCCGAGCCTCGACGCCATCGACCCTATCCCCGACAACGGCTTCGACAAGGACGTCGAGGGCATGCACGACGGAGCCGAAGCTGCCGAGGAGGAGAAGCCAGAGGCCTTCGACTACGGCAAATTCTTCGAGGATTTCCAGATCGCGCTCCAGGGCGCGAAGTCCGCCGCGGCCGTGGAGGAAATCTGGACCGAGTTCGACGTCGAGGCTCAATTCCACGACGACGAAAGCAGCCGCGCTCTCGCTGACAAGATCAAGGCGCGGCGGTTGGCTGCGCTCATTCCGCCGAGCGCGGGCTGATCATGGCCGGCCGGATCGCATTCCTTCCCGACCACGGCGTCCAGGTGCTCGGTCCGCCCGAGAACTGGCGGCCGCGCGCGCTCAGCGTCCGCGAGAAGCTTGAGATCGTCGTGCGCCAAGGGGGCAAGGAGCCCGGCGGCGCGCGGCTCAACCCGCTCGAAGGGGTCCAGTTCGACCACGATCCGGCGCTGCAACGGCGACGCTGGAACCCGGAAGCCCAAGACACCATCCCGCCGTCGTGCTGCCTGGAGAATATCGTTGCGCTGAATAAGCCGACGCATGGCGTCAAAACGCCGGTCGATCAGCGGGAAATCGCGAAGACCAAGCGACTCGAGGGGCGCACCCGGAAGGGCAAGCCGAAACGGAAGATTCCCAGCCGGCCATTCCCGAAGCTCCAAAGAGGTTTTCGATGACCAGCATCCGGGACCTCTCCTACGAGCACCAGATGGTGATCGAGGCGATGAAGAGCCAGCTCATCATCGCCTTGGTCCGCCGGCTCGGCAACAAAGTCGAGATGCCGGTGGCCGAGATCGATTCCACCGGCTCCTCAAATCTCACGATGAAGGCGGTCGACGGCGTGTTCACCTTCGAAGTGGTGAAGAAGCGATGACGAGCGAGCCGGATCCGCGCAACGCGGCCTGCAAAGGCGCGGCCACCAGGTCGACCCGCTTCGGCACGGATCGCATGGAGGAATGCAGGGCCTGCGCACGCAAGCGCGATCGCAGCGAGGGCGGCGAGTGATGCCGATCATCTCGGTATATGTCGACGAGCTGACCGCAGCTCGCATGAAGGCCATTTCGGCAGAGAAAGGCCGGACGGTCGAAGACCTCGCTGAATGCGCCGTCGCCGAAGCCGCGCTGGACTATTACCGGCTTGCGCCGGCCGCATCGGATCCTGGTCGCGCACACGGCGGCGCAAACATCATCACCACGCACACCAACATCGCAGGCTCGTGATGAGCACGTTCTTCCTGGCCGTCGGATTCATCCTGATGATCAGCGCCTGCGCACGGCGCGCCTACCTCGATATCACCGGCCGCTGGGTGCCGGTTGAGGGTTATGTCCTCGGCGCCGTGATCTCGTTCATCGGGGCGCTTCTGATCCTGATCGGCATTTTGCTGACGGCGGCTCCGTGATGGAAACTGCAGTTGGACATGTCCAAACGCAACTTTCGCCCGACGAGGCATTGGCGAAGCTCTATGGCCTGCTGACGGCGAAGAACGCCCCGAAGCCGGGAAGCTTCACCAGCCTCAACGCGGACCAGAAGCGGGAATATTTCCGCCTCTCCCGGCAGCGTAGCCGGGCCAGGATGCGCGCCGCGTCCTCGGTCGCTGCCAGCGCAGCCAACATCAATCAGGCGCTCTCAGACGCGGCGCTGATGATCCTCGCCACCGACGCGCCCGGCGCCGACCAAGTGCGCAACGTGCTGCAGACGATTTTCGAGCAGCGGCCGGGCGTTCCGATCTCGGTCGAGAACAGGGCCAAGCGAGGCAAACTGAAACCCAAACTGATCGCCAGGAGCGAGTGATGGGCGACCTTCCGACGCTGGCTCTCTCGGTGCGCCAGCCTTGGGCGCACTGCATCATGATGGGCTGGAAGCCGGTGGAGAACCGATCCTGGCGCGCGGGCAACCCGGGCCTGAAATTCCGCGGCGACTTCGCGATCCATGCCTCGACCGGCATGACGCGCGGAGAGTATGTGGATTGCGCCCTGCTCTGCCAGTCTCTCGGTTTCCGATGCCCCCCGCCGGCGGAACTAGCGCGCGGCGGGATCGTCGGTGTCGGCACCATCGTCGACGTCGTAACCGAGTTCGATAGCCCGTGGTTTTTCGGCCCGAAGGGGCTGATCGTTGCCAACGCGCGAACGGTCGAGTTCATCCCGGTCGGCGGCCAGCTCGGGTTTTTCGACTGGAAGCGCCTCCTACCATTTGCCCAGAACGGCAAGCCCGTCGCGCCGGCGAAATGGATGCTGCCCCAGCCGCCGAAGGCCGACCCGTCCCCAACCTCCAGCGCGCAAGGATCGCTATTGTGAACGACATTCGAGAACAGAAACGCGACCAGCTCCTCGCCGAGATCGGTCCCGACGTCGTTACTACTGAGATGCTGGCCGAGCGTGTCGGCATCTGCACCCGCACAGTCTATCGCTACGTGCAGCAGTTACGCGCGGCTGGCCACAAGATCCTGTCCGGACCTGGCTTCGGCTACCTAAGACCCGAGCGGCGAAACTGAAATGTTCTTCATCGACTGCTGGTCGGTCGGCCTCGACGAGATTCCGCGAAAGCTGATCACCCCCGAACGCATCCTGACGATCCTCCAGCGGGAGGGCCGTTTCAGCAATTTCGAAGCCACCGCCAACCAGGTAATCGCGCGAGCGATCACGTCAATCGTGGATAGCAACCTGGTGGAAACCTACAGGCCGGGCGAGCCTCAAGGGGAGCGACGGCTATCCCTGGGACTTATGTCCGTCTCACCGAGGCAGGCCTGCGCGTCATCGGCGCCGGCGCGCCGCGCCCTGATCACAACTAGGCTCAAGCACTCGTGATCCGCCTTTGTTGCGCGGTTCAAGTAAGGGATCGACCCGCAACTGGTGTCGAATAACAACCTCCATGAAATCTTACATTATCAACCTGGACCGGAGCCCCGGCAGGATGCAGCGCATGGCTGACCGCCTCAGTGCTATCGGAGCGGACTTCGAACGAGTTCCTGCGGTGGACGGGCGGCTGCTCACCGATGCCCAAATTTCGGACGTCTACAGGCCGGTCCCCGGCGCGGCCCCAATGACGCCGGAAGAGGTGGGCTGCTTCCTGAGCCATCGCAAATGCTGGGAGCGGATCGCATCGGGCCAGGACGCTTACGGCTGCGTTTTTGAAGACGACATGTTGATCTCCAAGCGGGCAGGTCTGTTCCTCGTTGAGGGGTCCAGCTGGATCCCCGGCGATGCGGACCTGGTCAAGGTCGAGAGTGTCGTCGGAAGGGTTTGGCTGGACCGCACGGTACATGCGCTGCGCGACGGCTTCGAACTGGCACGCCTGCGCAGCTACTCTTTCGGGTCCGGCGGATACATCCTCTCGAAACCGGCGGCAGAGCGCCTTTTGCGCGTCACCAAGGTATTTTCGGATGCGGTCGACCATGTGAAGTTCAACCCCGCCTGTGGGATAGCCAGCAGTCTGAAATCCTATCAGATGCTCCCGGCCATCAGCGTGCAAACGCAGAGCTTCTACCCCAAGGGTTCCCCTTTGATCGAAGCGCCGGCACTCGCCATGCACAGCGATCCTCGCTTTCCCGGGAACTTGATGGAGAAGCCGTGGCTGGAGCGGAAGGCCCTGCAGGCGCTTCGCCGGATAGGACATAGACTGCGCCGGCATTGGCGAACGAAAGTCCTCTTTGCCGATCAGCCAGGTGCTTTCAGCGCCAAGACCTAGCGAAAAATAAACGACCTTTTTTGCTTGACTTTGCTGTAACCAAAATGGTTACAATATGCACCGATTTGGTAGCAAAGAGAGCCAGCATGAGCAGTTTGCCAGCAGTAGTCGTCGCCGGTCTGGGCCGCTGCGGGACATCGCTGATGATGCAGATGCTCTATGCAGGCGGCGTGCCCTGCGTCGGCGAATGGCCGGCGTTCGAAAGCAGCGCCAGCATGTTCGGCAGCTTCGACCCGAACGCCTTCGCCGCGCTGCGCGGCCAAGCCATCAAGCTGCTCGGGCCGGCCGAGTTGCCGATCGGCGACATGCCCAAGCACATTGTGATCTGGCTCGACCGGGAACCGCACGAGCAAGCCAAGTCTCAGTTGAAGATGGTCTCGCTCATGTTCAGCGGCGTCGCGACGAACCGCAGAAGCATCCGCTCGATGGTCGCTGGCATCCGAGCCGACAGACCATCGAACATGGCGGCGGTCGGTGCCAAGAGCCGCTGCCCCACGCTCCTCATGTCATTTGAGCGGTTGCTGACGCAGCCGACGGAGGCGGCCGAGACGATCGCCGCCTTCCTGCAATGGCACGGCTACGAGCAGCTGAACGTCGCGGCCATGCGTCGGCAGATCCGCCGCCGCTCCCCCACCTGCTACCCCGGCATGATGGAGATTGATCTCCTCGATACGCCGGCACCAATCGGGCACGAGCGCCCGTCACCAGGTCGACCCGAGGCGATCTGACCTCGACGACATCAACCCCTACCACGGAGAGTAAACATGGAAGACAAGAATTTCATCGAGCTAACGGCCTCGATCGTCTCGGCCTATGTCGGAAACAACCCCGTGCCGGCCGCGCAATTGCCCGACCTGATCGCCAGCGTTCACGGCGCTGTACGCAAGCTCGACGCCCCGATGATCGTCAACGCGGCCGCGAAGGAGCCGGCCGTCAATCCCAAGAAGTCGGTCCATCCGGATTTCATCATCTGCCTGGACGACGGGTTGAAGTTCAAATCGCTCAAGCGGCACTTGATGACCGACCACGGCCTCACGCCCGACGCGTACCGCGCGAAGTGGGGCCTGCCAGCGGATTATCCGATGGTGGCGCCGAACTATTCCGCCGCGCGGTCGCAGCTGGCGAAAGCCTCTGGCCTCGGCCGCCATCCCAAGGTGCCGCCGATCCGCACCAAGACACCCGCGCGCCGCGCCTTCCAATAGGCGCGCCATGAAAGTCGCCGCCGTCATTGCGCGACTTGCGAAGGGCGATTCCCTGCGCCTCGGCTTCTCCAGTGGCCAGAGGCGGTGGTGGTTCGAAGGGCCTTACCAGGTCGTGCCTGAGCATGTTGTTCACGCGGCGGTGCGCGACGGGGCTGTCGCCGTCATCGAGGCCGGCGACAGCCTCTTCGGCTTCAAGGGAAATTCGCAGACCTGGTTGGTCGAGGAGGTCACCGATGGCGTTCACCGCTGATCAAGTCGAGAACCTGGCCCACAATCAAACGTGCGGCCACCTCCACCCCTTCACCTGCCCGAACCGCGGCGACGGCGAACACCGGGACGCCTATGGCGACACGGGCGCGCTGGTGGCGACGGTGCGCGGCTGGATCTGCCCCTTCTGCGATTACACTCAGGATTGGGCGCACCACGGCATGCTCGCCGGCAAGGTCCCGAACCCGTTCCCGTTGCCCGGCATTTCCCAGCCAAGGTCGAAATGATGCTCGGCGATCCATGGGCCAGCTACGACGCCTGGAAGACGACGCCGCCCGATTGGGTGATGCCCTTCCATACTCGTCGCTACGCCGAGGAAACACGCTGGCGCATGCACCGCGACGTCGGCCGCCATCCGTTCTTCGACGGCGACGAGTCCGAATACGAATACCTCTGCGAGGAATGGGACGAGCTGGCGCGCATCGATGCGCATGAGCGCGAGCCCGACGAAGAAGATTTCCAGCAGATGGCCGCCGCGATCGGAACGAGCGCATGAACGACCTCCCGCCCGAGCTGCTGACCGTGTCGCAGACGCCGGAATACTGGTCGTCGCGTTTTCACGACAAAGGGTTGCGTATTTCCGCGAGGTCGTTGCGCGAGAAGGCAATCAAGGCGGGCCTTTGCTACTGTGTCGACAGGCAGGTGCTGATCTCGCCGCGGCAGATCGATGAGTTGTTTTTGTGGGGTAATGCGTCATGCCGCTCACCATCTACAAGCGCGGCCGGTTCTGGTGGCTCACGGGCTCAGTCCCCACCCAAAAAAGCGAGCAGCGCGTACACGAGAGCACTGGCGAAACTGACGAAGCCAAAGCGAACAAGGTCCGCCTGAATCGCGAGCTGCGCGCCCAGGAAGAGATCGACCTCGACCCAAAGGACCGCTTCACCTTTGCCCAAGCCGTTGAGCTCTACCTCGACGCCGGCAAAGACGAGCGCTTCATCCGGCCCTTGCTGGAGCATTTCAAGGAGACCAGGATCTCCGACATGACGGGCTCGGATGTGCGCGCCGCCGCGAAAGCGATCTATCCCACAGCGGTCTACACGACCTGGAACCGGCAGGCGGTGATCCCGGCGCGCGCTGTCATCAACTTCGCGGCCGACGAGGGCAAATGTCGCGAGGTGCTGATCAAGGGCTTCACGAAGAAGGATCGCGACGTCAAGGTTTCGACCGCGGCGCCGAAGCGCGCCGTCGATCGCTCCTACATCGACACATTCCGCGAGGCGAGTGACGACCCGCGCCTCAGCGCCTTGATGCTGTTTCTGTTCCAGACCGGCGCCCGCATTTCGGATGCGATCAAGCTGGAGGACGATTCCCCTGACATCGACCTGGTGAATAGGAGGGTGATCTTCCGCGACATGAAGAACGGCGAGGATGGTGAGGCCGATCTCACAATCGAGATGGTCTACGACATCCAGCAGCTTCGGGAGTGGAAGCGGGAACGGCTGGCCGCATGGGAGGTGCGGGTCCCATGGAAGGGAAGACGCTCGGGGGCGCGTCACAACGGCCGCGCCGCCAAGAAGCCCAATGGGCGTCTATTCGGCTTCATGACGCGCCGGTCAGTTTACAAAGATATCAAGCGCATCTGTGAAAAAGCCGGTCTTCCTTATCTCGGCACCCATCAGCCAGGCCGCCACAGCTTTGCGACCGAGATGATTGTGATGAACGGCGTTGACGTCGCTACCACGGCCGCAAAGGGCCGTTGGAAGACGAAGAAGCTGCTCATGGAAAACTACACCCACGCCAAAAAGGGCAAGGGCGTCATCGACAAAGTGTTCGGGAAAAAGAAGCAGCGCCGGCCAGCCAACGAGGGCCAACAATCGAAGCGCCGGAAAGCGGAAGGAGAATGAGAAGGCGATGCCAACCAGCCGTGGACTAATTGAGCGAGCAAGGGTTGTGGGGTAAACCATTGCCTAATACGGGTAAGCTATCACTTCGGGACCCAGCCATGGTGAACTTGGAAGACCTCTACCGGATCCTGAGGACCGGCCACGTGCAAGCCCAAGGGATCGTGGACACGGTCCCTGTTCCGTTGCTGGTTTTGGATGGAGCTTTGTGCATCCAGAGCGCCAACCGCGCGTTCTTCCGCACTTTCAAGGTCCAGCGCGACGACACAATAGGGAAGCAGATTTACGACCTGGGGGATGGCCAATGGGACATTCCAGAGCTTCGTCGCCTCCTCTCGGAGGTGATACCGAGAAGCACAGCCGTCATCGATTACCAAGTGGATCACGATTTCCCCGGAGTGGGGCAGCGGACGATGCTCGTCACGGCTCGGACCGTATTCAACCCGGACGACCTGGGCACCACCATGTTGTTGTCGTTCGTGGATGCCACTACCAGAACGCGCAGAGAGGCGGAGATAGAAATTCTGGTCGGCGAGCTTCGGCATCGAATGAAGAACGTCTTTGGACTGGTGCGGGCGCTCGCAAACCAGACCAAGGCTGAAGGCGTCTCGGGGGAGACCTTTCGAGACGCGTTTCTCGGCAGGCTGACCGCCATAACGGAGGCGAATGATCAGGGGTTCATCGGCGGCGGGGATAGCAGCCTTGAGCCTTTGGTAGAACGCACGCTGAAGCCCTTCCGAATGACCCCTGAAGCCATAAAGATCGAGAGCGGGCCACAGGTTCATTTGGATACCAAACAGTTGGTGTCTCTCGGGCTTGCTCTGCATGAGCTGGCGACCAACGCCCTCAAATACGGGGCGCTCTCTACTGCAGGCGGGCAGGTCCTGTTGCGCTGGGACGTCGAGGATAAGAACCTGTTGCGGCTGAAGTGGACGGAACGCGGTGGCCCGAAGGTAGCCCCGCCTTCTTCTACAGGCTACGGGACCCAGCTCATTCAGTTCGCCTTGGCATACAATCTCGGCGGCCAAGTGGAACAAAGCTATGCAGCCTCGGGTTTGGAGGTGGAAATGGCCATCCCGCTGAAAAAGCCGGTCCAATCCGATTGAAGGCACGTGCAAAAAACCGTCCTGATCGTGGAAGATGAATTTCTGATCGCGATGGACCTCAAATCCATACTCGAACGGCAGGGATGGCACGTTGTCGGTCCAGTGGCGTCCGTGGCGGCAGCTTCCCGGCTGTTGGAACGCGAACTGCCGTCTGTCGCCTTGCTAGACGTAAATCTCGGCGACGAGCTGGTCACGCCACTGGCTGAACGACTGAGTGCTTTGGGCGTCCCATTCGCCGTAGCGAGCGCCTACGACAGACCAGAGCTTATCGGTGGGGCAGTTTTAGCCGAAGCGCCAAACGTTGGTAAGCCGACCCAAGAAGCGCGTCTCGTGATAGCGCTGGCGAGGTTGTTGGAGTCCCGTTAGTCCTGACCATCGCTTTGCCGTCTCGTTACAACGGAACCATATTGGCAACGAGACCTTACACCAGCCGAAAACGTCCGGCCTGATAACGATTTGATTTTGCTCGGAAAAGGGCCGCGTTTCCATCCTGGTTACTCCCTTACCAAGGGAGTGCTCTACCACTGAGCTACCGCAGCCTGCGATGGCGGCGCTTCTGCCATATCGAACCGGCAAGCGCAAGGCCAAGAAAAACCCAAAGCGTCGCATCTGATTCTTGGCCGCCATTAAGCGGTTTGGGGCGGTATGCGCGGCCGATCCACAGCGTGAAACCCGCCGGACGGCCTGCTTTCATGACATTGCCGGGCCAAAATGCTACCCTTTGCGGAATAGCAGCCGGCTGACCGGTCAGGGATTGGACGATGGGCGAGAAGACAAATCCACCGAAAAAGGGCGAAGCCGTGCACAAGGAACGGCTGGCCGAAGCGTTGCGCGCCAATCTGCAGAAGCGCAAGGCGCAGGCCCGCTCGCGCCGCACCGGCAGTGCCGATCAGCGGCCGGAAGGCTTGCCGGCTGCTGGAAAAATGCACAAGGACTGACCAAATCAGCCATACTGCCCGGCCATGGTCGGTCCGGTTTCAGGAAAATCCTATTTCTTGAACCAAGCCGGCCAATGGTCTAAGCCGGGCGCATCAACCGATTGAACCGGCCTGTTCTGGCCGAGGGGACGTTTTCTAATGGATCGCATCAGAATTGTCGGCGGCAATGAGCTGGCCGGTACCATTCCGATCTCGGGCGCCAAGAACGCGGCGCTGCCGCTGATGATCGCCTCGCTGCTCACCGACGACACCCTGACGCTCGAAAACGTGCCGCATCTGGCCGATGTCGAGCAGCTGATCCGCATCCTCGGCAACCACGGCGTCGACTATTCCGTCAACGGCCGCCGCGAGAGCCAGCAGAAAGGCTATTCGCGCACGATCAATTTTTCCGCCCGCAACATCGTCGACACCACCGCGCCTTACGAGCTGGTGTCGAAGATGCGCGCCTCCTTCTGGGTTATCGGGCCGCTGCTTGCCCGCATGGGCGAGGCCAAGGTGTCGTTGCCCGGCGGCTGCGCCATCGGCACGCGCCCTGTCGACCTGTTCCTCGAGGGCCTGCAGGTCCTTGGCGCGGAACTCGACGTCGACAATGGCTATGTCCTGGCCAAGACCCGGAATGGCCGCCTGGTCGGCAATCGTTACGTCTTCCCGAAGGTTTCGGTCGGTGCCACCCATGTGCTGATGATGGCGGCCTCGCTCGCCAAGGGCGAGACGGTGCTCGAAAACGCCGCGCGCGAGCCGGAGATCGTCAATCTCGCCGAATGCCTGATCGCTATGGGCGCCAAGATCCACGGCGCCGGCACCTCCACCATCACCATCCAGGGCGTCGAGGCGCTGTCCGGCGCCCGTGTCCGCGTCATCCCCGATCGCATCGAGACCGGCACCTATGCCATGGCGGTGGCGATGACCGGCGGCGATGTGGTGCTGGAAGGCGCGCGGCCCGACCTGTTGCAGACGGCGCTCGACGTTCTCGTCGAGACCGGCGCCGAGATCACGCCGACCAACGAGGGCATCCGCGTCAAGCGCAACGGCGCCGGCATTGCGCCGGTCGACGTGACCACCGCGCCCTTCCCCGCCTTCCCGACCGACCTGCAGGCGCAGTTCATGGGCCTGATGACCATGGCCAAGGGCAAATCGCGCATCACCGAGACGATCTTCGAAAACCGCTTCATGCATGTGCAGGAGCTTGCCCGGCTCGGCGCCCACATCACGCTTTCCGGCCAGACGGCGATCGTCGACGGCGTCGCCAAGCTCAAGGGCGCTCCCGTCATGGCGACCGATTTGCGCGCCTCGGTGTCGCTGGTGATCGCCGGCCTTGCGGCCGAAGGCGAGACCACGGTCAACCGCGTCTACCACCTCGACCGCGGCTTCGAGCGGCTGGAAGAGAAGCTCTCGGGCTGCGGCGCGGTGATCGAGCGCATTTCGGGCTGACGTACCGCGGCATTCTTTCCCAGCGGTTGCGCCGAGCGGAAAGACCGCATAACAGAACGTTGCATTGTCAACGTTCAGGTGCGTATTCCGCATGGCTCTCAAGCTCATCGCGCTCGACGATCAGGATCTGAGCATCGTCTCGGCGCATGTCCAGGACGCCGTGATGAAGGTCTCCGACCTGGAGTACCTGCCGGCGGCCAAGCGCTTCGTGCTGACCATGAACCGCTTCGTCTGGGAGGCGAAATCGGGCCTCTTTCGCCAGCACAATGAACGGCGGCAGAGCGTTCTGCATTTCGACCGCGTGCTCGGCGTCAAGACCAGCGGCATTCAACGCGACAAGCCCGCCGAAGTGCTGTCGCTGCTGGCGATCAGCTTCATTGCCATCAGCAAGCCGGCCGGCATCGTCGAATTGGTGTTTTCGGGCGGCGGCACCATCATGCTCGACGTCGAATGCGTCGAGGCACGGCTTGCCGATGTCGGCGGCGCCTGGGAAGCCACCTCGCGACCTGTGCACAGAGGCTGACGATGGCCATCACGCTCCGCCAGACCGATACCGATTTCGAGCAGCGCTTTTCGGCCTTCCTCACCACCAAGCGGGAAGTGTCGGCCGATGTCGAGGCCGTGGTGCGCGACATCATCTCCCGCGTGCGCGCCGAAGGCGACAAGGCGCTGATCGACTACACGCTGAAATTCGACAAAGCCGATCTCGGCGCGCTCGGCATCGCCGTGTCGAAGGACGACATCGCCAAGGCCTATGAAGCGGCCGATCCGGCCACCGTCGAGGCGCTCAAATTCGCGCGCGACCGTATCCGTTCGCATCACGAGCGGCAAAAGCCGAAGGACGACCGCTACACGGATGCCGCTGGCGTCGAGCTGGGCTCGCGCTGGACGGCGATCGAGGCCGTCGGCCTTTATGTGCCCGGCGGCACGGCGAGCTATCCAAGCTCGGTGCTAATGAACGCCGTGCCGGCCAAGGTCGCCGGCGTCGAGCGCATCGTCATCGTCGTGCCGGCGTCGGGCGGCGTCATCAATCCGCTGGTGCTGGTGGCGGCCGACCTTGCCGGCGTTTCGGAGATCTACCGCGTCGGCGGCGCGCAGGCCGTTGCGGCGCTTGCCTATGGCACCCAGACGATCAGGCCGGTCGCCAAGATCGTCGGTCCCGGCAATGCCTATGTCGCGGCGGCCAAGCGCCAGGTGTTCGGCACGGTCGGCATCGACATGATCGCCGGACCGTCGGAAGTGCTGGTGGTGGCCCGTGCCGACAACGATCCGGACTGGATCGCGGCCGACCTTCTGGCGCAGGCCGAGCATGATGTCTCGGCGCAGTCGATCCTGATCACCGACAATGCCGAATTCGGCAGGGCGGTCGAGCAGGCGGTCGAACGCCAGTTGCAAGTCCTGCCGCGCGGCGAGACGGCGGCCGCCAGCTGGCGCGATTTCGGCGCGGTGATCCTGGTGCCGACGCTCGATGCCTCGCTGCCGCTGGTCGACAGGATCGCGGCGGAACATGTCGAGCTCGCCTTCGACGATGCCGAGGGCTTCCTTTCCAGGATGCGCAACGCGGGCGCCGTGTTCATTGGCCGGCACACTCCGGAAGTGATCGGCGACTATGTCGGCGGCTCCAACCACGTGTTGCCGACAGCACGTTCGGCGCGTTTCTCCTCGGGCCTGTCCGTGCTCGATTTCGTCAAGCGCACCTCGATCCTGAAGCTCGGGCCGCAGCAGCTCAAGGCGCTGGCGCCCGCCGCGATCGCGCTTGCCAAGGCGGAGGGGCTCGATGCGCATGCCCGCTCCGTCGCGATCCGGCTGAACATGTAGCGATGCCCGGCCGCGACCAAACCCGCCACAGGCTGACCGACGTCGAGCTCGACGAAACGATCGGACGTTCGACGCCCGACGTCGAGCACGAGCGGGCGGTGGCGATCTTCGATCTCATCGAGGAGAACAGTTTTCGGCCGGTCAACGACGACGGCGCGGGTCCTTACAGGCTCAAGCTTTCGCTGGCCGAGTCGCGCCTGGTCTTTGCCGTCAGCCGCGAGAACGGCGCCGAGGTGGTCACCCACATCCTGTCGCTGACGCCGCTCAGGCGCATCGTCAAGGACTATTATTTGATCTGCGAAAGCTATTACGAGGCCATCCGCTCCTCGACGCCCAGCCATATCGAGGCGATCGACATGGGGCGGCGCGGCCTGCACAATGAGGGCTCGCAGACCCTGATGGATCGGCTCGCCGGCAAGATCGAGATCGACTTCGACACGGCGCGGCGGCTGTTCACGCTGGTCTGCGTGCTGCACTGGCGGGGCTAGATCAGGATGACGTTTCGTTGAACCGCCGTCCTGGTCCAGCTCTTTGTTGGAGCATGATCTTTTCCAAAAACCGGTTCCCACTTTTTGGGATCATGGTCTTTTGTTGGCGCATGATCTCTTCCGAAAACCGGTTCCCACTTTTTGGGATCATGGTCTTTTGTTGGAGCATGATCTTTTCCAAAAACCGGTTCCCACTTTTTGGGATCATGCTCTAGTGCCGGCCGCCCTGCCCCACTCGATCCTGTTTTTGTGCGGCATGAACGCCGTGCGCTCGCCGATCGCGGAGCAGCTGGCGCGCCGCATGCTGCCTGCCACCACCTTCGTCGCTTCGGCCGGCGTGCGCGCCGGCGAGCGCGATCCGTTCGTCGATGCGGTGCTTGCCGAGGACGACCTGTCGCTTGGCGAGCGCCAACCCCGGACGCTGGAGGATCTGGAGGATGATTATTTCGACCTGATCGTGACGCTGGCGCCGGAGGCGCACCACGCCGCGCTCGAGCTCACCCGCTCACTCGCCGTCGAGGTCGAATACTGGCCGATGCCGGACCCGACCGACACCGGCGGGACGCGCGAGCACATCATGGCGGCCTATCGCGACGTGCGCGAGCGGCTGAAAACGCGCATAAGCCGACGTTTCCTGCTTCCAGAGGCAGCAAACGCCACGGATTAAGCGTGTTCACAAGCGCACGATTATCATATAGGTTCCGCCGCAATTTCCAGCCGGGTGCTGGAACTACCATCCAAGCAAAGGTATCGAATGCCGAAGGAAGAAGTCCTCGAGTTTCCAGGTGTGGTCACCGAACTGCTGCCCAATGCGATGTTCCGCGTGAAGCTCGAAAACGAACATGAAATCATCGCCCACACGGCCGGCCGCATGCGCAAGAACCGCATCCGCGTGCTGACCGGTGACAAGGTCCTGGTCGAGATGACGCCTTACGACCTGACCAAGGGCCGCATCACCTACCGTTTCAAGTAGCAAATCGGCGTTAAGCACGATGAGCATCCTGCAGAAGCTCGTGCTTGCCTCGGGTTCGCCGCGCCGCATCGAACTCTTGCAGCAGGCCGGCATCGAGCCGGACCGGGTGCTGCCCGCCGATGTCGACGAGACGCCGCAGCGCGCCGAGCATCCGCGTTCGCTGGCCAAGCGCCTGTCCAAGGACAAGGCCGAGAAGGCGCTGGCCTCGCTGAAAAGCGAGGAAGATTACGCGCCCGCCTTCATCCTCGCCGCCGACACGGTGGTGGCGGTGGGGCGGCGCATCCTGCCCAAGGCCGAGACGATCGACGACGCCATCAATTGCCTCGGCCTGCTCTCCGGCCGCTCGCACCGCGTCCATTCCGGCGTCTGCCTGATCACGCCCGGCGGCAAGCTGCGCCAGCGGCTGGTGGAGACCAGGGTGCGCTTCAAGCGGCTGCCGCGCGAGGAGATCGACGCCTATGTCGCCTCCGGCGAATGGCGTGGCAAGGCCGGCGGCTATGCCGTGCAAGGCCTGGCCGGCTCCTTCGTGGTCAAGCTGGTCGGCTCCTACACCAATGTGGTCGGCCTGCCGCTTTATGAGAGCGTGGCGCTGCTTTCCGGCGAAGGCTTCAAGGCGCACAAGAACTGGCACGTCGCGCGGCCATGAGCCTGGACGACAAGGTGACACCGCTTCGGCCGAAGCGGCCCTGCCCCGAATGCGGAAAACCGTCCTCGCGCGAGCACTATCCGTTCTGCTCCGCGCGCTGCAAGGACATCGACCTCAATCGCTGGCTGAAGGGCGCCTATGTCATCCCCGGCCGTGAAGAGGAAGACGAGGACAGCCCGAAGCCTGGCCCCAAGGACGAGGGCTAAGCGCCAGCGGCACGCCCCCTTCTAAACCGCGTCGCGATCTTTCAGATCGCTCCATGCGCTTTAGGTTTTGATTTTACGCATGTCTTTATCCCGAAACCGGTTTCCACTGCGGGAGACATGCTTAGGGTGGTTGCGGGCAATCAGATCCCGGCTTTGCCGGCAAGTGCGATTGCTCCTTTGCCGACATCGTTCGAACCCCATTGCGCGGCTGCGACAATTGCCCCGGAAAATCGCCCGTTAGGCGCTGGACAGCCAAGATTCCCGTGCTATAACCCACGCGCTTTCAAGGGGCGCCGCCTGGTGCCCTCGCGAAACCCGGTGGGCGCATCCCGTTAGCCGGCGCAGGCCCAGATAGCTCAGTTGGTAGAGCAGCGGACTGAAAATCCGCGTGTCGGTGGTTCGAATCCGCCTCTGGGCACCATTCTACAGCCTTGTTATTGCTGTGCTTTTCGCCGCGTTTCATTTCTGCAAGCCTTTGAGTTTGACGTTTTTTGTCAGGCGGGTTTGACAGTTTTTGTTCGCCGCCTGTTCACTTCGGCGTCGAAGCTCGACACGACAGCTGTCATTTTCCGCGCCTTGTTGGCGCGCTTGGAATAGTGCCGAGCCATCTCGATCGTCTTCTGACCGAGCATGTCGGCGATGGTGCGCTCGTCGTAGCCCATCTCGGCCAGGATGGTTGCGACGGTGTGGCGAAGACCCTTGAGCGTCAGGCCTGACTGGACGGCGCCGGACTTCTCCAGCTCCTGCCGGATCGGCCGCCACGATGCACGGAAGCCCGAGACCGTCCACGGCCGGCCAAAGCTGTTGGCGCAAAGAGTGATGGCGTCATGCTTCGGCGCCGCCTCGAGCGCGGCCAGAACGGGCGCCGGGAGCGGATACCAGACAGGCTCGCCGGTCTTGCCGCGCCGCGCGTCGATCATACCGCCAGAAATGGCCGTGGGCGGGATTTTAAGCGCGTCCTGCGGGTCGAGCCCGCAATACATCATCAGCGAGACTGGCAGCGCCATATGCGCCGGCAACGCAGCCTCTACAGCATCGCGCTCGCTGTCGGCCCATGGCCGGTTGGCGTCCGGCGCTCCGCGCGGCCGGCGTATGCCCTTGATTTTAGCCGCCGGGTTGATCTTCAGATAGCCGCGTTCGACACCCCAGGCGAACAGCAGCGCCATCACCGTCCGGACGTAGTTGCCGAAGCGCCGGCCGTGCTTCCCCGCCGCCTTATCGCGGATCCTGACGACAAGCGGCGACGTAAACCGGTCGAGCATCGTGTCGGCGATCGGCTGCAGATAGTCGAAGCACTTCTGGTAATCGTCGCGGGTGCGTGCCGCGAGATCGGTGAAGTATGGGCTTCCACGATAGCGCGCTATGAGCTGCCCCAGCGTGCCAGGCTTCGGATTGTCGGACTTGTCGACCAACGCGACGATGCGCGCGCATTCTGCGAAGAATGTGATGCCGCCCAGCGGGAACTTGGCCAGGTCGACCATGGCGCCGGTCTTGCGATGCTGGCATCGCCATTTGAACGGCGGCTTCCGGTCGCGCCAGATCTTGAAGCCCTTGACGCGCACTATCGCCATCAGCCGAGCTTTCCAATCAACTCGTCGTCGCTCGACGCAGCGCCACCTTTCAAACTGTCGAGCCACGCATCGAGGTCGCGCATGTCATAGCGGCGATTGCCATTCGGCATCGAAACCGGTGAGACGCCGCACTCGGCCGGGAACCGCTTTGGCGTGATGCCGCAGTATTCCGCAGCCTCTCGCACGTCGAGCATGCGCCTTGGCGATACCTTGAGGTTGAGGGTCGCGCTGGACATTTTAAGCGGTGCCGTCGTTCGTAGTGGCTACGACCAGTTCATCATCATTGAGATGATCAGCGCAATCCGGCGATCCTCCAGAACCTGGATTATCGATCAAGATGCGCTTTCCTAGTGACTTGAGGTGGTCGACCCCGATGAAGAATCGATTGCCGGCAGAATTCGAATCTACAGAGTGGAAGATGCGTTCGGCCTCTTCATTCGGCAATTTCTGCAGATGTTCCGAGCTGCTGAAGAAGAACCGTACGTTATGAAGGGAGCGCCGGTCGAATGTCATCCAGGCCGCGCTACCATCTTCCTGCAATTCGAAACTTTTGATCTTGAAGCCCGCCGCTTCATAACCCCTGTTCATTGCAACTAACATGAAATTGGCCAGCTTTCTGCCCTCACCGCGAAAGGCTTCTGACAGGCCCGGCTGATCCGGGCTCCTGATCAAGCAGCAGTTCGAAAACAGATGCTCGGCCACTTGGAACGCATCAGCCGGGCGCCGAGATACAAGGGAGAGGATGTGAAAAAGCCCTTCGCCGATAGTCATGTGTGGTGCGGATTGGCCTCGCGGACCGGTTGCAATCTTCAATTCTTCTCGTAGTGGCCTACAGCGCTGATCGATCTCGCTCAGCGGCCGGCCAGTGATAGAAGCGAGAAATTGCTGAAGTTCACGAGAGCGCATGAATCACCTCTTTGGTAAAGTTTCCCAAAATATTCAGATGCGCCAATCCGTGTCAATGGTAGAGATTGCTAATACCCCCCTGCCGATATACCCGGCAGGGTAGGGTCGGCAAATTTGCTGACCCTTTAACTGGGGAAATTCCCCAGTTGGCCGTTTCGAAAAGGAACGCCCAAGCAGGTGGGGAATTTCCCCACCACGAGGTGCGGAATTTCCGCACCGATGGTGGCTAAATTAGCCACCAAAATCAGCCTGTTACAGCAGCCGTTTCCCGTGTGTCAGCGATCGCAGCCCAAGCCTCAGTGCGCCTCATTTCCGCGTCTTCGATCTGGTTAACGCACCGCTGAGCGAGGCTGCAGATGACGTTGGCGAGTTCGCGATCGATGGGCAGGATACGGCTTTCCGAGATCATGAAAACCGCGCGCGCCAAGATCGCGGCTTCCGACAGGCTCGGCTCCATTTCGATGATGATGTCTTCAACGCCGCGCTCAGCCATTTGAAGGCTTCCCCGCCAAAACCGTGGTGGCGCGCTCCCATTTCAGGCCGCCGGGGATGCCGTTGATGGTCTCCGAGATGAGATCGAATCGGTCCACCTGGTAGGAGAACTCTCCCTTCTTTCGCCTTGCCGTCATTACCCAGCGACTATCCGGGCGCGCGGCAATCAAGTCGTCGGCCGCCGCTGCGGCCATGAGAAGATGATGCTGAAGGCGATCGAGCGCAGAACCCTGCTCCACTCCGGAACAATGTTCGATAGCGCCGAGCGCCACGCCAGCGGCCGGCGCGGCGGCCAGGCCAAAGAGGATCGAGCGGCGCGATAAAGCGTTCCCGTTGAGAACGGTTTTCATGGGTGTATAGCCTCACGGTTCGAACCGGCTTCTCACAGCCGGCGGAAATTGTTCCGGTCTGGAACATTTTCCAGCATCGGTGGCGGACCGAAAGCCGGGGGGTGAGAAGCTGCCGTGAGACAGCTCGAACGCTTTTAAGGTTTCCCTCTGGACAGCACGCTCGCCCCCGGCCATAAAGAGCCGGTCAGAGCCGCGCCGCCAAGCGCGTCTGTCGAACTGCGGAAATTCCGCAATTCACGTCACCGCCGCCCGCACGCTGCCAGGCGTAGGGCAAATTCCTGCCAGGGAATCTTGCGGTCTATCACGGTCCGGGTTCTCACACCCACGGACACGCTGCGCTGATTTGGTTAAAAATTCAAGCACCTCCCCTCTCGGGGAGCCGACTCTTGTTTTTGCTCCTCCAAGGTGGTAGCGGCGCGAAAGAGGTATAAGAACAATGGCAATTGCGACTAGGAATGCTCGTCTCCTCTCGATGTTCGACCAGACCGGCTTCGGCCTAGAAGTCGGGCCGAGCTATAACCCGCTGCTGCCAAAGTCAGAGGGGTTCAAGGTCGAGACCATCGACCACGCGGACGCCGCTACCTTGCGCAAGAAGTACATTAGCAACGCTGAAAATATAGAAGAAGTCGACTATGTGTCTGACGGTCGGAGCATGCTCGAAATTATCGGTGAGCAGGCACGTTATGACTTCATTGTGGCATCCCACGTGATCGAGCATGTCACGGATATCGTCCGATTTCTTCAGGATTGCGAGGCGCTGCTAAAGCCCAATGGTCGGCTTGTTCTGGCTGTTCCAGACAAGCGCTATTGCTTCGATGCGTTGCGGCCTCTCTCCACGGTTGGCCAGGCGTTGCAAGCCTATGCCGAAAAACGCCAGCGGCATACGGCGGGCAGTCTTTTCGACCATGTCGGCTACTTCTGCAAAACACCGCGAGGCACGGTCTGGAAAGAACAGGTGTTGGACGACATAATCGTGCCCTTCACCGCCGGCGAGGCAAACGACAAGTTCAATACGGTTTTAGCTTCGGATCAATATCACGACGTTCACGCGTGGCAATTCACGCCGGCGTCTTTCCGGTTCCTGGTCAAAACTTTGAGAGATACCGGCTACATACAATCCGGTGAGGCTTCGTTTTACAAACACCCATGCCCGCAGCCAGGCATGCACGAATTTTACATCAGCCTATCGAAGGCGGCCGGCCCAATCGAAGAGAGCGGAACCAGCCTACTACGGCAAGCGGAAGCCGAGTTGCGAGAGGTGAGTTTCGATGCACCGCGACCTGATCCCGAAAAAGTCGAGTTACGCGCGCAACTGGAAGCGGCTCGCCGGCAGGCCAAATATCTCGAAAGTGTCAACCAACAGCTGCGGGCGTCGACCTCTTGGCGGGTCACGGCGCCACTGCGATACCTAAAAACGATGTTCTCCTAGTTACCCTGCATCACGACCCAGTTGGCACCGTCAGAAACCAGCGTCGCCCATTTGCCTGCAGTGGCGGCAAGTATCGCAGTGGCGGCAGCACCACCACCCAGGGGCACCACGTTCGCGGACGCCGAGACAACGGTGAAGGCCTGCAAGTTCCTGATCATGATCTCGCGACCAGGGTAGGAAACTGCGGCTGGAAGCGTCACGGTGCACGTGGCACCAGCCTTATTGTTGTTCAGCCAGTTCTCAGTGTCGGCAACAGTAAAATCTGCCGTCTTGGTGACCGGAACGCCACGTCCCAGCGATCCACTCAAACTGAACATCTGCTTGGAACCGAACCGTGCGACTTCGACCAGTGCATCGGCGACTCGAATAAATACGCCTAGCGCGGAGTTGACCCAATTTCCGTCAAGCGGGATCGCTTTGATGGCGGCAGTCTGCTTACGAGCGATAGTCGTATCGCGGCCGAAGAAGGCCGCAGTGACGATCTTGCCGGTGGAGTTGGCGCTCGATGTGCCCTCCAATCCGAGCGAAAGCACCTCGGTTGCGTTCGTGTTGTCAGCCTCGGAGACGTGCAGCCTTGTTCCGGCAACTGACGCCGCGCGCGGGCCGATGCTCGTTGCTCCGTTGATATCGACTGTCCAGATGCTAGCAGCCAAGGCGGCATCGAAGAATCGAGCGTAGAAGCCGGTGGGCGCTACATCTGTCCTTCGCTGGAGCAGGAGCGTGTCGCCATTGTTAGCAATCTGCCTGCCGCAGTATGTTGCCGACGAAGAAAGCATTCCTACATTGACGCCGCTGTCAAGAACGCCGCCGTCCTGAATCGCGATGCCCTGCCGCCATGCGTTCGTCGGCTTGTTTGAGGCATCGATGTACAGAGCATATCCGGCAATCTTTGTGCCGCCAGACGCCAGACTGAGGGCGGTCTTCAGTTTTGGCGGGTTGTGCGGAACATCGGCATTAAGGTTGTTAAAGTCGATTTCGACGGCTTGCACGTGGACGTCAGGATGGCCAGTGTTCCATTGCGCAAGAAAATTGCCCCCCCAGACGTTCGACGAGCCGCTCGGGCCCGATTCAGCACCGCCATACACGCCGACCTTATCGCCGGCGGCGGCTGTTCCCGCGGAAAGCTGCCCTGCAATAGCATAATGCCTGTCGCCTATGGCACTTGGATTGGAAAAGTAGCTGACATAGGTCAGCGCGCCTTGTCCGGCGAGGCTATACAGTCCGGCATTTGCCTTTACCCAGACCCCAACGCTGACGGCGACATCGTCGGCCGGAACGTATATGGAGCCACTCGTATCTGCCGCGACTCGACTTGTGAAATCTCCCAATGTCCACTCGAAAAAGCCGCTGCCGACCTGATACGCGGTCAAAACTCGCGAGGTGTCGAGCGCCTTGAGCGCGGCTATGGTGGTGACAACCGGTGTCGCGCTATCTCCGGCACGGTTGAAAACGAAAGCATAGAGGTCGTCGGCGGCAAAAGCACCGAATCCTCCAACGTAGGCCACCGTCACCTTGCGATAGCCAGAGCCGTCTACAACTGACCCTCCGACTTCAAAGGCATGCATCACTGCGGTATCGGATATGCCTCTAACGGTCAGCAGGCCACGCACGCTGTTGGTGCTATCATCCCAAGTATCGATGACGCTGCCGATTGTAACTCCGGTCAAGTCGATATCGTCGAAAAAGATTGCCGTGGCCTCGTCGGCAGAGGTGCCGTTGATCCGAAACAGGCCTTGCCCAGGGTCCGCGTCAGTTGTCGATGATGAGAATTTGAAGGCCAAACCGGATCCTAGATGTAGGGCCTCGATATAGGCTCCCCATTCGCGAATTTCTGATTTCTTGGGCGGCCACTGACCAGATGAGGGCACACCGTCGGTGACGTAGTTGCGCCATATCTCGTTGGCAAACTTGAGCATCAGTTACGTTCCTTGTACCGGATTTTTGGGGGCCCGAAAGCGGTCTCCCGCCGCCTCGAGATATTCGGTCACGATCTCAGCAATTTCCATTTGGTCGCGCCCAACGTCGTTTCGGACGCCATCCGCAATCGCGTACAGCGTCGCGCGTGCTTCGCCGGGGCTAAGCATTCCTTTGGCGACCAGCACATCGACTATGCGCCAAGCGACCTCTGTGCCCAGAAATATCGCGGCGCGCGCGCCGGCTATGGCGTCGGATGTCGACATTGTGGAGATGCCTTTTCACTTAAGAAATTGGCGGCGAAGGGCGTTTCGCGCGCGTCCTTCGCCATAAGGGTTACGGTTGTTCGCGATGGAGCGGCGCTGCTCCTGCAAAGCCCGGCGCCGCGCGGTTCAGATCACTGCGAAAGCGCGGTGTTGAAATCGCCGTAGACCAGCGCGCCGGGGGACTTCACGGCAAACGCAAGCCGTTCCTCGCCGAGGATCGTCACCAGGTTCTTGGTGAAATCGTCGTTCACGAAGCCCGCCTCGATGCGCGCGTCCCAGCGGTCATAGATCGTGCCGGCGATCTGGTACTGACCGACCAGGAACTTATCGACGGTCATGGCCGGCGTCGGCACCACGGGCACGCCGAAGATGCGCGGCTCGACCTGCTGGTTCGGCGGGCCAAAGATATAGTCCCCGTCACTGTTTTTCAGCAGCCGGATCTTCAGCCAGTTGGCCGGGTGCATGATCACGCCGTCCCCCTCGTAGAAAGCCAGGCTAACCTGCAGCAGGGCGAGGCCGATCGCGTCGATCTCGTTCATGTCGGCGATGGAGATCGGCGAGGCGAACGCCGTGGCCTGCGGCACCATGCCGTAAAGGTTCTGGTCGGTGCCGTCGCCGTTGAGCAGTTGGTCCTCTTCCTTAAGCGCCAGACCGTCCAGCAGCTCCGTATCGATCAGGCCGGCGAGTTGCGGGAAGTCCGACAGGACCTGCTTGGAGGCCTTCATCCAGTGCGCGATGACGCGCGTTGGCGTCGTCTTCAGCTCGAACTGAATGTCGCTCTGCGGCTTGGCGGCACCTTCGGCGACCATGCCGGCGTTGTTGGTGCGGCCCTTCTGCGACGCATATTCGACCTGACCCGAATCGACGTTGATCACAGGGATCAGGTTGCGCACGCGCAGGCGACGGCGCGGAATAAGAACCATGCTGTCGCGATAGTTCGGGTTTGCCCCGGCACCGACCGAGCCCGCGGCGTCGGTCGTGGCCGTCGTGAGCGTCGCCTTGACGCGCATGTCGACCGCACCCTTGGACGGCTCGCGATCGAGGAAGGCCTTCACGCCCTCGTTGTCCACGAACTGTTGGCCGATGCTCTTCTCGCCACCGCCGTTGCCGCCGCTGTGATGGAGGCCCCGTGCCAGTTTCTGGTCGATGGTAAGCAAATGGCCGTCGAAGCCTTTGAGCTTGGTCTCGATCGCGGCCATCTTGTCGACCATCGCCTTGTCGCGGGTTTCGAAGGCCTTCAACAGGTCTTCGGCTGAACCACCGCTGCCTTCGTTCGGCTTGTCAAACGCGATGCGGGGGCCGATCTGGCAGGCCGCAAGGCGCGCAATGCCGCCGGCGGCGGCGAGGAGTGCAATTTTCGTCATGTCAGGGGTTCCACTTCGACAATGATTTTTCGATGAGAGAGAGGGTTTGCGCGGCCTTTTCCTGTTCTTCACTGACCAGGGCAGACCATCCACCAGCGGCAACACGCGCCGCCGCCGACTTCGACAGGCCGCTTTCGCGCAGCATGTCGACAAGGTCGGATTTTGAGTTGAGGCTTTTGACCAGCCCCACGCGCGTCCGGCGATTGGCCGGAAGTGCAACGACCGAGATCTCGCGCAGGTCAATATCGGTCAGGATCGTTTCCGATCCGGCTCCCTGCCGGCTCCCGTTCGGGTAGAGCGCAAAGCCGATCGAGAGCCCGGACACGTCGCCGTGCTTCAGGTGCTCGTAAGCGTCTTTGCCGCGCGTGGTGGCAAGGTTGAGCTGGCCCTTCACCAACAGGCCCTTGTCATCCTCGCGGATGTCGGTCCAGCGGCCTATCGGCGCCGCCCTGTCGTGGCTCCAAAGCATCAGCGGATTGGTGCCGCTGCTGCGCATCTCGGCGAGGCTACGCTTGAACGCGCCGGACGCGATCACGTCGCCGTAACTGTCCGGCTCGCCGCCGAACACACTGGCATAGCCTTCGATGGTGCCGGCGCTGTCGGTGGCAGCGAAACGGACTTCGAGGGCCGGTCCCAAACGGTCGGAGAGTGACGATTTGCGGTAGAGCATGGGCGCACCTTCGGAAACGACAAAGCATCGGGCTGAATGCCCGTTTTGAAGCTTCGCGCCAGGTGTGGTGGCCTGTACCGCCGAAGGTGGATCGTCGCTGTGCGTCCCAGTCCAGCCGGTGACGCTCTCGATCGAGCCGGGCGGAAATATGCGCGCGTCGACGATTCCCGTCAATGCCGCCCCCTGCCTTCACCCGTGACGCTGTGGAAAACGCCCGCGTCGATCTGGTCGGCAAGATGGCGGAAAGCGTGTGCGGCCTTGGGGCTCCCATCGATCGTGCAGGCCTGCGCGGCGGCATAGGTGATGAGCCGATCAAGGATCATTCCGGCCGGCGCGCCAGAGGACTGCATCAGGTCGACAGCGCGCTCGACGATGATGTCGCAGAAGGCCTTGCGCTGGCCTTCGATCGTCGTTGGGATCGGTACGGCTTCGGTCATTTGGGGTGCTCCGCTAGAGAAAAAACTTTCCGGAAACTTGCGCGCAGAAAAACTTTGGGGAGGCGCCGGTCTAGGGCGGCTGGCCTCCGGACTTTTGACCCACCCCCCGCCTGCGGCGTCGAGCCCGCATCGAGGCATTGCGCGCTGTTTGCGCGGCGCGGCGGCAGGCCTCAGAGCAGAACCCTGGCAGGCGGCCGGCAAGCTTTGCCTCAGTCTGGAATTCGGTTCCGCATGACCGGCATGCGATAGGCACCTGCCGTCCGCCAACCTGGTTGCGCTGATGCCAGTCGGTGCGCTGCGCAGCGGCATGAGCCGCCCGGCATTCAGCCGAGCAGAAGGCGACAGGGCGGCCGAGAGCGTGCGCATCGGCCTCGAAGCGATTGCCACAGTGCCGACAAGGACGCTGTGCCGCCGGCAAGCCTGGCAATTCAGGCTGGCTCACAAATGCAGGAAAATCGGCCCTTTCAGCATGGTTAGAACGCGGCGATGCCAGCAAACCATTGGTATTGCTATGCTTTCCCGGTGAAGCGTTGGGGTGAGGCTCGGAAACAGCCCCAAAATTCGGCCTCGCCGGAAAAAACTCTCCGAATGAGGGGGAGACGGGTGTAGCGCCGAGGGCCTCGCCGACTTTCGAACCGCCCCCCGTCATGGCTTCGCCTCGGTCGCAGAGGGTTTCCAACCGTGCTTGCGCTCGAAGGGCGATGGTCCAGCCGGCTTGGCCGGTGCTGCTGGTCGCGGCTGTAGCGGCTTGGGCCGTTCGGGCAGCGCCAGCCACATCCGTTCGGCGAGATAGCGTGTGAAGCTGCAGATCAGCTTCCGGCCTGCCGATCGGTTGACGGCGACGAACCTGTCGATCTCTCTGGCCGCCTCGATGCGCTCGGCCGGCGACAGTGTATTCCAGGCTCGCCTTGCGGCCTTGGGACTGTCGACGACAGGCCAACGTTTGAGGGCATGATCGAAATCATCCATCGCGCGCTCTCTCTCAATTGGACTGGTAATTGGACTGGTATTATCCTGGTGACTCTGTGCCCCCACCTTAGGTGACTCTGTGCCCCCACCTTTTCCGGAAGGTGGTGACTCTGTGCCCCCACGTTCGACGGGTGAAGGTGGTGACTCTCTGCCCCCACCTTGCACATCGTTGTCGGGGATCATCGACGCCATGAGATCGCGCTCTGGCCATCGAGGCGCATACTGGTTGCGCTTCCATTTCTGCCCCCGGAAGCCGTGCTGAGAGACGCCTATCCAGCCGGCTTCTTTCGCGGCGGCGAGGTGCCTCACGACGGTCCGCTTATCCAGGCCGCTGTATCGGCACAGGTCAGCGATCGAGGGGATGCAATCCTCGCCGAGCTCGTTCATGAACATGCCGAGCGTGTGCAGCAGCAGGCGCGTTGTCGGCGGCAAGTCGGACTGCGCGAACGCGTGCCGCCATGACCAGGCCGTTGACGCTCTGCGCTTTTCCTGTGTCACCGCTGCGCCTCGCGAAGCACGGCGATGGCTTGCAATGGCGTCAGTCCGAAGCGCTTGCGCAGCGCCGGAATTACCGGGTGTTCACAGGTCGCGAAGTGGGCGCGATACCAAGCCGCCGCTATCTCGATCGCCGCGCTCGACTGGTGGCAAAGGCCGGTCGTCCAGCCGATCGGCAAGTTTGACAAATCGCTGCTAAGTGATTGATTTCCAGCGCAGGGTTTGACGCTGTTTTCGCCGTAAGTGCTTGATTTCGGCCGCTTAGCCGTTGACTGAAAATCCGCGTGTCGGTGGTTCGAATCCGCCTCTGGGCACCATCCCCTCTTCTCCCGACATTCCCTTTCGCCGAAGCTTCTACGCTGCGGATTCTGCAAGTGCCTGAAATCGTTGATACTTTTCTGTCAAATAGCGCATTTGAGCTGGGCCGGGAGCGCTTCGGGCGCATTTGGTCCAACGAGGCGGGGGGGGATGGTATTTCCGTTGGTATTCGACATCCTGATGGTATCGAAACAGCCAAGAGAGACCTGACAAATGGCCCTCTCCGACGTGAAATGCCGCAACGCCCGCCCCGCTTCCAAGCTTGTCAAATTATCAGACGGGGGCGCGCTGCAACTATGGGTGCAGCCCACAGGCGCTCGCCTCTGGAGGCTCGCCTACCGCTTTGACGGCAAGCAGAAACTGCTAGCACTGGGCGGCTATCCCCTTGTCTCCCTAGCCGAGGCGCGCCAGGCGCGCGATGACGCTAAACGGCTCCTGCTGGCTGGCATAGATCCTGGAAAGGAACGCAGCTTGCGGAAGGCCGATTCGGCAAAGGACTCCTTTCGCTCAATTGCGGACGAATATGTTGAGAAGCTGAAGAAGGAGGGACGTGCCGACCGGACGATCAGCAAGGTCAAAATGGCTCCTCGGCTTTGCCTATCCGACAATCGGCGACAAGTGCATTCGGGAAATCGATCCGGCCACCATCCTTACTGCCTTCGTCGCGTGGAGGTTCGCGGTCGATATGAATCGGCCAGGCGATTACGCTCCACCATCGGTACCGTGTTTCGATATGCAATCGCGACTGCGCGCGCCGAGGCAGATCCGACGATCGCTTTAAGGGGCGCGCTCATCAGTCCAACGGTGACTCCACGTGCCGCGATCACCGATCCTAAGGCCCTGGCCGGCTTGCTAAGGGCAGTCGATGCATTCGACGGACAACCAACAACCCGAGCCGCCCTGAAGCTGATGGCAATGCTGTTTCCCCGACCCGGCGAGCTGCGCGCGGCAGAATGGGAAGAGTTCGATTTCGAAAGCGCGGAGTGGATCATTCCTGAAGCACGCATGAAAAAATGGTTGGCCCGGAGGACGACGTCAAATATTTTATTTTGTTGAGTTTTTCGTGGGCAGAAATCGAGATCTTTCCCGTATCGTCCCGTATGGTTCCGGCGCTCATTCGCTCTAACCCAATTCTCAGACGAACCTACTGGTATCTGGCAGGGCGCCCAAGCCATCCTGACCGGGCCGCGTGCTGGTGCGGTAGCTGCCGCTGCTTGGTGCGGATGTCCGAATTGGGGCCGGAAGCGGAACGACTGTTTTTGGATGGCGGGGCAACGAAGCCGACCTGGCACTGGCCCAAGCAAACCACCGGGCCTGCGGAGTCGTCGTCTGTTTTTTGCCGGAACGCGTGCGCGGCATGTCGGGATACTCCGGATCTGCGCGGGCCGAGAAATATCGCGGTGGGAAGCAAAGTCCTGGAACGGGTGACGCGGTCGGCCGAAATGCGGATGACGCGGCCGTGGGGACGTCAGCGTCCCAAAGGCGATGTCATGTACTCACAAGTCTCAAAATGGTCTCGATGTTGAACTCCAGGCGTTCATTCAGAGCATCCTTATCCATCAGATCACGCTCGAAAATAATCGAACCAGTGAATCGGTTTGTCAGATAATAGTATCCGATCGCCGCGATAGTGATGTTCAACTGCACCGGGTCGATCCCCGCGCGAAAATCTCCGCTTCGAACTCCTCTTTCGAGTATGCCGGAGACCATGGCAACAAATTTTCGGGTCTCCGCCTTAATCAGCTCAGACCTCTTCACATGCTTGGCACGATGGAGGTTCTCGCTGTTTACCAAAGTGATAAACTCAGGATTCCTCAAATAGTATTGCCACGTGAACCGAACAAGGCGCTCTAGCGCATCCTTGGGTCTCAAATCGTCGAGATGAAGCTTCTGCTCGGCCGCCCGAATGTCATGGTAGGCATTCTCAATCACCGCTTGGAATAGATTATCTTTACTGCCGAAATAGTGGTAAATCATACGCTTGTTGGCGTTGGCCTTGGCCGCGATAACATCGACACGCGCGCCGCCGAGGCCGTTCTTGGCGAAATCGCTCTTCGCCGCTTCCAGAATACGAAGCTTGGTCGCTTCGGCATCCCGAAGCCGCTTCTTCTTGGCGACATTGCCTGATTTTCCGGACGTTGCGTCCACTTTGGCCGCTCCCTTGGTTCCAGTTCCAGCGTGCTGTCGACGATCGGTCATGCGCTGAAAGTCATTTCAATTGTCCAAGAAGTCAACAGGCCGTGCGCCGTGCCGCCGCTTGACTCTCACACATTCAGGAAGTAACTAGATGGTGCATTCTGCGACCAAGAGAGCGGTTTGGACGGCCTGGCTTCTCAAGGTTGCTCAATAGACGGCCCGCCCTTGCGGGCTGTCGCCAAATGGGAGGTAACATGTCGACTTTCATCAAGGATTTCATCGAGCGCGAGACCGTCAACCGACGCAATTTCCTGCTCGCCACGGCCACCGGCATGGGGGCGATGGCCGTGCCATTCGCCTTCGGCGGCGGCGCTGCCCGGGCGGCGATCAGTGACCCGGCGATCGCCTGGTCGTACCGCGACCGCGCCTCGGCTTACTGGAACTCGATCGTGTCGGGCGGCGAGGCATTCGTGGAGTCCCTCGGCACGCCCAAGAATTCCCTCGTCTCGCTGATCAACGAAGGGTCTTCCGAAAAGTCGCTGGCCGACATCAAGGCGTTCCTGGCCAAGACCGGCGGCAAGTGCGCTATCGCCTGCGACGCCAATGACAGCCCCAACGCCCGTCCGGTGGTCGAGGCTGTGCGCGATGCCGGCGCCTACATTTCCACCATCTGGAACAAGACCGACGACCTGCACCCGTGGGACATCGGCGACAATTACGTCTCGCACATGACCTGGTCGGACGAGAAGCCGGCCGAGCAGACGGCGCGGATCCTGTTCGACGCCATGGGCGGCAAGGGTGGCGTCGTGCATCTGGGTGGCATTGCCGCCAACAACCCGGCAATCGAGCGTCTGAACGGCTTGAAGAACGCCTTGAAGGACTTCCCCGATATCGAGCTTCTGGATGCTCAGCCCGCCGACTGGGACACGACCAAGGGCACGGAGCTGATGGCGTCTTTCCTGACGCGCTTCGGCGACAAGATCACCGGCGTACACTGCGCCAACGACAACATCGCCTATGGCGTGATCGAGGCGCTACGCGCCGAGGGGATCGAGAATATGCCGATCGTCGCCTATGACGGAAATCCGGAAGCCGTGAAGCTGGTGATGGATGGCAAGCTCCTGGCAACCGTCTTCACCAATCCGCACTGGGGCGGCGGCATCACGGCGGCGCTCGCCTATTACGCCGCGACCGGCGCCTTCAAGCCTTCGGAAGAACCGAAGGAGCACCGCGAATTCTACGGCCCGACGGTCCTGGTCACCAAGAAGGACGCGGCGGACTTCAAGGCCAAATATCTGGACGCCGTTCCTTCGTACAATTGGAAGGATTTCTGGGGACCGAGCAACGGCCAGATCAAGTACAAGTAATACGAAGCTCGATCGAGCGGCCCTGAAACGGGCCGCTCCTCCCTACACGGCACGCTTGGACGGGAGGCCGGAGTTGCCACGCATCCTCACGCGGGAGAACGCGATCCGCTGGGCGCCCTTCATGGTGCTTCTCGCGCTCATAGTGCTGTTCACGGCGATAAACCCCTCATTCCTGTCGCAACGCAACTTCGCGCGCATCGCGATCGCGGCGGCGCCCGCGCTCATGGTAGCGGTCGGGGTGACCTTCATCATCGTGATGGGTTCCATCGACCTTTCCATGGAGGGCGTCGTTTCCCTGACGGCCGTTCTTTTTTGCTTCCTGATGCTGGCGCTCGGCGGAACGCTCGCGTCGGGCGGCTGGATCGCAATCCCGGTCATTCTCGCCGTCGGGGCCGCGATCGGCCTGGTGAACGGTTTCATCCACGTCAAGCTGAAGATACCATCCTTCATGGCGAGCCTCGCGCTCGGATTCATCGGCACGGGCGCCGCGATCCTGCTGACCGGCGGCGACATCGTCAAATTCAACGATCCGACGTTCCGCGCCCTGCTGACCTGGCGCATCCTCGGCTTTCCGCTGATGGTCTATGTCGCGGGGCTCTGCCTCGTCCTCGCCTGGTTCATCCAATCTCAGACCCGCCTTGGGCGTTACTTTTATGCGGTCGGCGGCGGCGAGGAACTCGCCCATGCCTCGGGCGTGCGGGTGCAGCATGTGAGGATGGCCGGCTTCTCGCTTGCCGGCTTCTTTTACGCGATCGCGGCGATCCTGCAGGTGGCGAAGCTCGGCCAGGCCGAATCCGTCACCGGATCGAACTTCATGTTCATGTCCATCACTTCGGTGGTGGTCGGCGGCGTGGCGCTCTGGGGTGGCATCGGCGGCGTTTGGAACACGCTCGTCGGCGTCCTGATCGTCGCCGTCATCAACAACGGCATGGTGGTCATCGGCCTGCCCGATTTCCTGCAGGCCGCCGTTCTCGGGCTGCTGGTCATCATAGCGGTCATCCTGTCGACGGACCGGCGCGCGGTCGCGTTCGTCAAGTGAGGCCGCAATGTATGAATTGAAAGCCGTCGAAAAGAAGTTTCCGGGCGTCCATGCGCTGAAATCGGTCGACTTTTCCATCAGCCGGGGCGAGATCGTCGGGCTGGTGGGCGAGAATGGCGCTGGCAAATCCACGCTCATGAAGGTGATCTACGGCGCCTACCAGCCCGACGGCGGCGAGATGCTCATCGATGGCAAGCCTGTCCGGTTCGGCGGCCCGCGCGACGCCATGGAGCGAGGCATCGGCATGGTGTTTCAGGAGCAATCGCTGATCACCAACCTGTCCGTGATGGAAAACATCTTCCTGGGCTATGAAGACCAGTTCTCGCGCTTCGGCGTGGTCAACTGGAAGGCGATGGCCAAAGCCGCCGGGAAGCAGCTTGCAAAGGTCAAGCTCGATATCGATCCGCGCACCATCACCTCGAGCCTTTCCTTCGCGCAGCGCCAGCTTGTGGAACTGGCCAAGGTGCTGACGCTGGAGGAGCGGGTGCAGGGTCATCTGGTCGTCCTGCTCGACGAGCCCACCTCGGTGCTGGCCGAGGAAGAGGTGAAGCTATTGTTCAAGCTCGTGCGGGAGTTGACGACGCGCGCTTCATTCATCTTCGTGTCCCACCGCATGGACGAGGTGATGGAGCTCTCGGACCGAATCTACGTGATGAAGGACGGCCAGGTGGTCGATGTCGTCTCGCGCGGCGCAGCGACACCGGAGGCGATCCAGCACAAGATGGTCGGCCGCCATGTCGACAAGGAATATTACCGTGAGCAGCGGCAAAAGCCCTACGACGCGACGAGGCCGCTGGTGGAGCTGTCGGGCGTGGACCTGCCGGGACGGGTTCACGATATCTCGCTGACGCTGCATGCCGGCGAGGTCCTGTGCCTGGTCGGCACCGAGGGCTCCGGCCGCGAAGCGATCCTTCGAACAATCTACGGCATGCGCACGCCCACCAAGGGCACGCTGAAGATCAAGGGCGAGACCGTCTCCAGGCTGACCGCCCGCGCAGCGGTGGAGCGCGGCGTCGGCTATGTGCCGCGCGAGCGCAAGATCGAGGGCATCGTGGCCGGCATGAATGTCTACGAGAACATGACGCTCTCGCAAATGCCGCACTACGCGCGGATGGGCTGGCTCGACGTGGCCGACGAGCGTGCCCTTGCCCGGAAATGGATCGGCAAGCTCGCCATCAAGGCAAGCTCCGAATATGCCGACTGCGGCAACCTTTCCGGCGGCAACCAGCAGAAGGTCGTGCTTGCCAAATGGCGGTCGGGCGGCTCCGACATCATGCTGCTCGATCATCCGACCCGAGGCCTGGACATCGGCGCCAAGGAGGATGTGTACGACATGATCAGGGAGATGTGCGACGACGGGGTCGGCGTTGTCCTGGTCGCCGACACGCTCGAAGAGGCGATCGGCCTCTCCCACACCATCGTCGTCATCAAGGACGGTGAGATCCAGAAGCGCTTCGACTGCGTGCCCGGTTCCAAGCCGACGCTCTACGACCTTCTGCACTACATGATCTGAGGGGCCTCCATGGACATCCAACGCCTCAAGCCGCACTTCCCCTGGATTACCCTTCTGGTCCTGGTCACGATCGTCGGCATCGCCGATCCGAGCTTTCTCAAGCCCGCCAATCTGCTGAGCCTCGCAGGCGATATCGTGCCGCTGTTCATCATGGCGCTGGGACTGACCTTCGCGATCTACATCGGCGGCATCGACCTGTCGGCACAGTCGATGGCGAACATGATCACCGTCGTCGCCTCGGTCTATCTGGCGCCGTTGGGGATCTGGGTGGCGGCGCTCTGCATCCTTGCCGGATTCACGCTGGGAACGCTCTCCGGCTACCTGACCACCCGCATGTACGTCCCGTCCTTCATCTCCACGCTGGCCGTCGGCGGCATCTGCTTCTCGGTGGCGCAATGGCTTTCCGGCAACCGCGCCCTGAACATGGACGCCACCCAGCGCAACGAGACGTTCGGCTGGATGATCGGTCGAACCGGCATCGTGCCGCACGAGCTCTTCATCGCCATCGGCCTGCTGGCGATCTGCCTGCTCATAGAACGGCGCACGGTCCTCGGCCGGGCGCTGAAAGCCGTGGGCGCTGGCGAACTGGCTGCAGCCGCGTCCGGTCTCAACGTCGCCCGCTACAAAATCCTCGCCTTTGCGATATCCGGAGGGCTGGCCGCGGTGGCCGGGCTGCTGTTCTCCGTCAAGCTGTCGGGCGGCGCGCCGACGATCGCCAACGGCTTCCTGCTGCCGGCCATCGTCGCGGTGCTTGTCGGCGGAACGCCGCTGACGGGCGGCGTCGGCGGTGTGCTCAACACCGCGATCGGCACGCTGATCGTGGCGGTCATCCGCGCCTCGATGCTCTATTTCGGCATCGCGGCGACGCAGCAACAGATGGTGTTCGGCCTGGTGCTGATCGCAGCCATCGCCTTGACCATCGACCGCTCCAAGCTTCGCACGGTGAAGTGAGACAAGCCATGGCAACAATGCGCGCCGCCGTCCTGACCGCTCCGCACCGTTTCGATCTGCGCGAGGTCGCCGTTCCGGAAGTGGGATCCGACGATGCCTTGATCCGTGTCCAGCGGACCGGCATATGCGGCACGGACATTCACATGTTCAACGGTCACTATGCGGCCGATCGGCTGCCGTTGGTTCCGGGCCACGAGTTTGCCGGGACGGTCGCCGCGACAGGCGAGCGTGTGAAGCATATCAAGCCGGGCACGACCTGCGTTGCGGACATCAATATCGGCTGCGGCCAGTGCTATTGGTGCCGCCGCAACGAGATCCTCAACTGCCCCTCGATTACGCAGGTGGGCATCGGGCGCGACGGCGCCTTCGCCGAATATGTGTGCGTGCCGGCCAGGCTTGTCATACCGGCTCCGGACGATGTGCCGGTCGAGGTGCTTGCCCTGACGGAGCCGGTGTCCTGCGTGGTGCGCGCCGCGCGCAAGGCGCAGGCGAGTTTCGGCCAATCCGTGGTGATCCTCGGCGCCGGGCCGATCGGTAACCTTCACGTCCAGATGATGCGCCTGTGCGGCGCCGCGCCAATCATCGTCGCCGACCTGTCGGAAGACCGTTGCCGCCTTGCCCTTGAAGCCGGTGCGGACGCAGCCGTCGCCGATCCCGCCCGGCTTAAGGCGGAGGTGCTGAAAAGGACCGGCGGGCGCGGCGCGGATCTCGTGATCGAGAGCGTCGGTTCGCCGCGGCTTTACGCGCTCGCTTTCCAGCTCATCCGCAAGGGCGGTCATGTCGCTTTCTTCGGCCTCAGCGGACCCAACGACACAGTGCCGGTCGACATCCTTCGCACCATCCTCGAGGAGAACAGTCTCAAGGGCTCGGTCGCCGGCATGGGCGAAGACATGCACGATGCGCTGACGCTCTTGTCGCATGGCCGCTTCCGAACCGAGGCGTTCACACGCGCGACCTTTCCGCTCGACGACATCCAGCGCGCCTTCGAGACCCTGGCCGAGCGGCCCCGGGATCTCAAGACGCAAATCATATTGAACTAGGCGCCGGCGCGACCCGCTTGCCAAGAGCAGCGGGCGGCCGGCGCACCGCCAGAACGGAGGCATTCCATGCTCGATTTCACCGACCGCGCACCCCTGCCGGATGCACCACGCGAATTCGGGTTCTGGTCGGACGGGTCCTGGCGCTAGGGCGGCGCTTTGTTCGAGCGCCGGTCGCCGGGCCACGGTGTGCCGGTGACGCTCACGCCCAGATGCACGGTGGACGACCTCAATGCCGCCGTCGCGGCGGCGCGCCGCGCATTCGAGGATCGCCGGTGGGCCGGACTCTCAGGCGCCGACCGCGCGGCAGTGCTTCTGAGGACAGCCGAAATCCTGCGCCGCCGCCGCGACGAAATCGCCTATTGGGAAGTCCTCGAGAACGGCAAGCCGATCTCCCAGGCGCGCGGCGAGATCGATCACTGCATTGCCTGCTTCGAGGTCGGCGCGGGCGCCGCGAGGCTGTTGCATGGCGACAGCTTCAACAGTCTCGGCGACGGTCTCTTCGGCATGGTGCTGCGCGAGCCGGTCGGCGTGGTCGGGCTGATCACGCCCTGGAATTTCCCATTCCTGATCCTGTGCGAGCGCATTCCCTTCATCCTTGCCAGCGGGTGCACTGTCGTCGTCAAGCCTTCGGAGGTCACGTCGGCGACCACGCTGCTGCTCGGCGAGATCCTTTCCGAAGCCGGCGCGCCGGACGGCGTCTATAACGTCGTCACCGGATCTGGCCGGACGATTGGCCAGGCTCTGAGCGAGCATCCCGATGTCGACATGCTGTCCTTTACCGGTTCGACATCCGTCGGACGCTCATGCGTCCATGCGGCGGCCGATTCGAACTTCAAGAAACTCGGCCTGGAACTGGGCGGCAAAAATCCGATCATCGTCTTTGCGGACAGCGACCTCGAGGACGCGGCGGACGGCGCGGCCTTCGGCATAAGCTTCAACACGGGCCAGTGCTGCGTGTCGTCGAGTCGCGTCATCGTCGAGCGCTCGGTCGCCCGCGAGTTCGAGGAAATCCTTGCCGCCAAGATGGCCAGGATCGTCGTCGGCGATCCGCTGCAGACGAAGACGCAGGTGGGAGCCATCACCACCGATGCGCAGAATTCGACCATCCTGAGCTATATCGACAAGGGCAAGGCCGAAGGGGCAACGCTTGTCGCCGGCGGGCAAGCGCTGGATCTCGGCGGCGGTCAGTATATCGCGCCGACACTGTTTTCCGGGGTTAGGCCCGCAATGTCGATTGCCCGCGACGAAATCTTCGGGCCCGTCCTGTCGTCCTTCCATTTCGACACGGTCGAGGAAGCCATCGGCCTCGCCAACGACACGGTGTATGGCCTGGCTGCCAGCGTGTGGACAAAGAACATAGACAAGGCGCTGGTGGTGACGCGGCGCGTGCGCGCCGGGCGGTTCTGGGTGAACACGATCATGGCCGGAGGCCCGGAAATGCCGCTCGGCGGCTTCAAGCAGTCCGGCTGGGGAAGAGAGGCCGGAATGTACGGCGTGGAGGAGTACACACAGGTGAAGTCCGTCCACATCGAGATCGGCAAGCGTGCGCATTGGATCAAGTGATGACGACAGGTTTCGACTATGTGATCGTCGGCGCAGGCTCTTCGGGCTGCGTTCTTGCCGCGCGCCTGTCCGAGAATCCGGCAGTCCGCGTCTGCATAATCGAGGCCGGAGGCAAGGACAGCCATCCGCTGATCCATATGCCGGTCGGCTTCGCCAAAATGACCACCGGACCGCTCACCTGGGGCCTGGTGACGGCTCCGCAGAAGCACGCGGACAATCGCGAGATCCTCTACGCGCAGGCAAAGGTGCTGGGCGGCGGCTCGTCGGTCAATGCCGAGGTCTACACCCGGGGCCACGAGACCGACTACGACCGCTGGGCGAACGAGGAAGGCGCGGACGGCTGGGCGTTCAAGGACGTGCGCAAGTACTTCCTTCGTTCCGAGGGCAACAGCATATTCTCCGGCAGGCTCCACGGCACCGACGGACCGCTCGGGGTGTCGAACATACCCGATCCGAACGTCGTCTCGCGCGCCTTCGTCCAGAGCTGCCAGGAATACGGGCTGCCCTATAATCCGGACTTCAACGGCGCGAAGCAGGAAGGCGCCGGCATCTACCAGACCACGACGCGCAACGCCCGCCGCTGCTCGGCCGCCGTGGGCTATCTCAAGCCTGCCCTGGCGCGCCCGAACCTCACGCTGATCACGGGGGCGCTGGTCCACCGCGTCGTCTTCAAGGGCCGCCGCGCCGTTGGCGTCGAATGCTCGGTCGGCGGCTCGCTGAAGGTCATAAATGCCGACAGCGAAGTGCTGGTCACCTCGGGAGCGATCGGAACGCCGAAGCTGATGATGCTGTCCGGTGTCGGCCCTGCGGATCACCTGCGTCAACATGGTATCGAGACGATCCAGGACCTCCCGGGCGTCGGGCAGAACCTCCAGGATCATTTCGGCATCGACATCGTGGCCGAGCTGAAAGGCCACGATTCACTCGACAAGTACAACAAGACGCACTGGATGCTGTGGGCCGGCATTCAGTACATGCTGTTCAAGACCGGACCGATAACGTCGAACGTCGTCGAGGGCGGCGCCTTCTGGCATTCCTCGGGGAATCATGCCGGAGCGGTTCCCGATCTGCAGTTCCACTTCCTGGCCGGAGCCGGCGCGGAAGCGGGCGTTCCGTCGGTCCCGAAGGGATCGTCCGGCATCACGTTGAACAGCTACACGCTGCGCCCGAAATCGCGTGGGAGCGTGACGCTCCGTTCGCCGGATCCGCGCGACAATCCGGTTGTCGATCCCAATTTCCTCGCGGACCCGGACGACCTCAGAGTGTCGGTCGAAGGCATCAAGATCAGCCGGGAGATATTCAATCAGCCTTCGCTGCGAAAATTCATCAAGGAACTCCGTTTCCCTGACACAAATGTGCGCTCGCAGTCAGACTATGAAGCCTATGCGCGACGCTACGGCCGCACCTCGTATCACCCGACCTGCACCTGCAAGATGGGGAATGATGCGATGTCCGTGGTCGACCCTCAACTGCGCGTGCACGGGTTGGATGGCATCCGCATCTGCGATAGCTCGGCAATGCCGTCCCTGGTCGGCTCGAACACCAATGCGGCGACTATCATGATCGGCGAGCATGCGTCGGACCTGATCCGAGGCAACCGCTAGCATTTGCGGGTCACCTCGGATCTGCTCGCTCTTCCTGTTCGCGCGCTCAGGCGTCGAAATCCGGCGCATAGGGGATCAGCCGCTTGCCGACAACGCGATAACCGACGGCATTCATGGCGTCGATGCGCCCCATGTCGATACTCGACAAGGTGAAGTCCATCACGTCGAAATTGGAGCGGATGTTGTCCGGCTTGGTGGACATCGTGTTGATCGGCAAACCCTTCTGCAGGATCCAGCGCAGCACGACCTGGGCGGCCGACTTGCCGTATGCGGCGCCGATATCGGCGAAAAGCGGATGCTTGAAGACCTCGCCGCGCGCGACCGAGCAGTAGGACGACAAAGGGATACCCGTTTCACTCGCGGCCGCCAGCAGCTTGCGCTGGTCAAGCAGCGGATGGAATTCCACCTGATTGGTCACGAGCGGCACGCCGGTGATCTGCCTCGCCTGGCGCATCATCGCCGCTGTGTAATTCGAAACGCCGATGGTGCCGGCGAAACCCCGCTCCTGAGCTTCCTGAAGCAGTTCCAGGGAAAGCTCGATATCGCCTCCCGGCGTCGGCCAGTGAAGCAAAAGGATGTCGACGCGATCCAACCTCAGATCCCGCAAGGACTGTTCGACGGACGGCATGAACCGTTCCGGCGAGAAGTTCTCCACCGTGACCTTTGTCGTGATGCAGAGCTCGTCCCTGGCTATGCCGCTCTCGGCCAAGGCCAGGCCCGTGTCGGCTTCATTGCCATAGCCCTGAGCCGTGTCGAACGCGCGGTAACCCGCATCGATCGCAGCCGCGATCGCCGCGCGCAGCGTATCCCCCTTAAGAGGGAAAGTTCCAAACATCCGCTGGTTCGCCTTCTGGAACATGATGTTCATAAAAATCCTCCCGCTGGTTGCCGTCGGCGCGGAGCTTGCCTTGCAAGCCGCAGGCGGCTATATCACGTTTATAACTATCTAGTTACTTATTGCCAAGCCTTATGGAGAGGTAGCGTGAGCAAGGTCAGGTCCGCAGCGGAGGCTGTCGCCGCGATAGGCGACGGAGCGGTGGTAGCGGTCAATTCGTCGTCCGGTCTGCTTTGCCCGGATGCCGTGCTGGAAGCCCTTGGCAAACGTTTCGCGGCCGAAGGGGCGCCGCGCAACATCACCACCATCCATCCGATTGCCGCCGGCGACATGTTCGGCACCAAGGGGGTCGATCACATCGCCCTGCCGGGCTTGATCAGCCGCATCATCGGCGGCTCATATCCCTCAGGACCGACCAACGCCGAGCCGCCGCTGATCTGGCAGCGTATCCTTGCCGAGGATGTGGCGGCCTGGAACTTCCCCTCCGGGATCGTGTTCGACATGCTGCGCGAGGGCGCGGCGCAGCGTCCGGGTGTGTTGACCAAGGTCGGCATGGAGACATTTGTCGATCCGATGCTCGAGGGCGGAGCCATGAACGCTTCGGCCCGGAAGGCGCCGATCGTGCGGCGCGTCGAGTTCAACGGCGAGACCTGGCTTCACTTCCCTCCCCTCCGGCCGGATGTGGCGATCATCCGCGCGACTACCGCCGACGAGAAGGGAAACCTCACCTTCGAGCAGGAAGGCGCGACGCTTGGCGCCATGGAAATGGCGCTTGCGGCGCGCAACTGCGGCGGCATCGTCATTGCCCAGGTCAAGCGCGTCGCGGCTCAGGGCACGCTGCGGCCGCATGATGTGCATGTGCCCGGTATCCTGGTGGATTTCATCGTCGAGGCGCCGGACCAGCTGCAGACCACGGCGACCGCTTATGACCCGGCCATATCGGGAGAACTGTTCCGGCCGCTGCACACATTCCGTACCCCGGAATACAATGTCTCCAAGGTCATCGCGCGTCGCGTCGCGCAGGAGCTTCGAGCGGGCTGGGCAGTCAATATCGGCTTCGGAATCTCGGCCAACGTGCCTCGCATCCTGATCGAAGAGGGCCTGCACGGCGCCGTCACCTGGGTGATCGAGCAAGGGCCGGTGGGCGGCGTGCCGTTGCTCGACTTCAAGTTCGGCTGCGCCTCCAACGCGGAAGCCTTCGTCGCCTCCCCGCACCTTTTCACCTACTTCCAGGCCGGAGGCTTCGACTGCTCCTTGCTGTCGTTCCTCGAAATCGGCTCCGACGGATCCGTCAACGTCTCGCGGCTTTCCTCGACGCCGCATCGCACCGCCGGCGCCGGCGGCTTCGTGGACATCACCTCGCGGGCGCGCAAGATCGTGTTCTCCGGCAACTTCAACGCCGGCGCGAAGATGCGGCTGGAGAACGGCAAGCTGGTCATCGACAAGGAAGGCAAGGTCGCAAAGATCGTCCCGAAGGTGGACCAGGTCAGCTTCTCAGGCGCGCGCGCCGTCAGCCAGGGCCAGGACGTCACCTATGTGACGGAAAGATGCGTCATCCGCCTGACCGCCGACGGCCTGGTCGTCACCGAAATAGCCCCCGGGCTCGACCTCGAGCGCGATGTCCTGCGGCAGGCGGCGGCTCCTCTCGTGGTCTCGCCGGCACTGAAGCTGATGG